>NZ_JAOQBX010000002.1:0-123092 GCF_044902225.1 Lactobacillus sp. 23-2
GTTTGGACCACGCTAGTTAGTCGCAAACCTCCGACCTCGGTCGGGGGTAGTTGATACTTTGCGATATTTGATATTTTCATCAGCCTTACTGAAAGTCGACCTAAATAAAGCAAGAAAATCCGGCAAAATGCTTAACAATCATTCGGCAAAAGTCAGGCAAAAGAGTCTCAAGCAGAGCATAAAAAAGAGGACCCGCGGGTCCTCTTTTCATGATTAGTTTTTTATTTACAATGTTTTCAATTCTCAGCTTCCGGCTACTTGATGTAGGCTTCCTTGAAGTTGTAAGGAGAGCCGGCACCGTTGAAGACGACGCCCTTAACTGAAGTCTTAACCAGGGTAGCCTCGTTGCTGTAGTACAGCGGCGTTACGCCTTGGTCTTCAACAAGGGCCTGGTCAGCGGCAACAAGGGCCTTCCAGCGGTCAGCAGTTGAACTGGTCGTCTTTGAAGTCGTCAGGTTCTTGTTGTAGCTGCTGCTTTGCCACTTCCCGTAGTTGTAGGCGTTGCCCTTGGCAAGCAGGTCCAGGAAGGAGATTGGGTCTGAGAAGTCAGCAGTCCAGCCAGTTGCGACCACGTCAAAGTTCAGCGCGGAAACGCGGGACAGCCGGGTCTTGAATGGCACGTTGGAAACTTCAACCTTCATCCCCAGGTTGGTTTCCAGGGCTGATTGGATGAATTCGGTAACCTTCTTGGCATCATCAGTGTCATCCCCCAAAAGCTGGATGGTGATTGACTTCTTGCCAAGTTCCTTCAAAGCCTTCTTGTAGTATTCCTTGGCCTTGGCCTTGTCGTAGCCTTGAACGGCCTTGGTTGCGGCAGTTTCAACTTCGCTTGAGAAGTCCTTGCCAGTCGCGCCGTCGGTGATGCCAGCTGCCGTGAATGAAACGGCTGGGGCGTTGGCGGCACCAACAGTAGTTGCCAATTGGGACTTGTTGATTGAAAGTGAGATCGCCTTGCGCAGGTTGGCATTAGCCAGGTTCTTGTCCTTGGCGATGTTGTATTGCAGGTATCTAGTCGAAGCAAACTTCCGGATGGTCCAGCCCTTGGTGCCCTTCAGCTGCTTGCTTTGCTGAGCGTTCAGGTTGGTTTCGTCCAGCTTGCCGCTTTGGTAGAGGTTGTAGCTGGTCGTTTGGGTCTTTTGAACGCTCATGCTTACTTCATCAAGCTTGACGTTCTTCTTGTCCCAGTAAGTGTTGCTCTTCTTCAGCTTCCAGCTCAAGTTGGTGCCAGTCCAGCCGGTCATCTTGAACGGGCCGTTGGACAGAACGTACTTGGCCGCGGTGCCGTACTTGGAGCCGCACTTTTCCACGAACTTCTGGTTTTGCGGGAAGAAGATGTAGAAGCCCATCAGCAGCTTGAAGTATGGGATTCTCCGATCCAGGGTAACGACCAGCTTGTACTTGCCATCAGCCTTGACGCCCAAAGCAGTGGCCTTCTTCTTGCCGGCTACGATGGCATCAGCGTTCTTGATGCCTGAGAACAGGTAAGCATATTCTGAAGCCGTCTTCGGGTCAACCGTTCTCCTCCAAGAGTAGACGAAGTCGTTGGCCGTAACTTCATCGCCGTTGGACCACTCAGCCCCCTTGCGCAAGTTGAAGGTCCAGGTCTTGCCGTCCGCGCTTTCCTTCCAGGACTTGGCCATCCCTGGGGTAGCCTTGGCCTTGTTGCTCAAGCGGATCAAGCCTTCCATGACGTTGTTGAACTGGTCGGCATCATAACGGTCAGTGGCCTTTGACGGGTCCATCGTGGTCAATTCGGCCGCTTCAGTCCAGGCAAGCTTTTGGGGCTTGCTGGACGAAGAGGATGACTTGCTTCCGCAAGCTGCCAAAAGCGCCGCGGAGGCCAAAAGGACTGAGCTGGCTGCAAATAATCTGCTCTTTCTCATTTTAAATACCTCACTCATTGCACACACGAAACTGGAAACATCGTTCCAGCTGTCTTTCTTCAAGTTTTACATTAACCAAAAATTAAATTACTTAAGTTGTGTTTAATTATAGCAAAAATTTGCCTTTTGAGAAGACTTTTTTGGCAAAAAAATGAGGAAAAGTACAATTCTCACCAGTGTTTTCTCATTTTTTCAACAAAACTAAAAAAGGGCCTTTTTTTGGCAACTATCAATCGCCATAAAAAAGAAGAGAAGCAAGCTTGCTTCTCTTCTTCATTTAAATCTAGCTTTTAATTAGGCTGCAGTCAGACTACTTGATGTAGGCATCCTTGAAGTTCCAAGTCCCACGGTTTTGGTAAACGTCCTTGACGTTGGTGCGTACCAGAACTGATGAGCTTTGGTAGTAAAGTGGGGAGATGCCGGAGTCCTTAAGCAGGATTTCTTCGGCCTTGGTCAGATCGTCCCAACGCTTGGATGATGATGAAGTGGTCTTTGAGTCAGCAACCAGCTTGTCGTATTCGCTGTTCTTCCACTTCCCGTTGTTTTCTGGGTTCTTTGAAGTGAACAGGTCCAGGAAGGAGATTGGGTCAGCGAAGTCGGCGCTCCAGCCGGAAACGACAATGTCAAAGTTGCCGGCAGTTGACCGTGACAGACGGGTCTTGAATGGCAGGTTTTGAACTGAAACGCTGACTCTCTTGCCGAAGGTTGATTCAAAGTTTGATTGCAGGGCTTCAGTCGTCTTGTTGCCGGCGTCAGTGTCGTCAGACAGGATCTTGAAGCTGAAGCTCTTGACGCCAAGTTCCTTGAGACCCTTGTCCATGTACTTGACGGCTTCACTCTTCTTGGTGCTGGTTGGGTAGTTGGCTTCAGCTGATGAAGCAATGCCCTTGGTGTAGTCTTCGCCGTTGACGTTGGTCAATTGCGGTGGAGTCAAAGTGTTGGCAGGGGTGCTTGAGCCACCGAGAGTTGAGCACAGGCCCTTCCGGTTGACGGCCAGTGACAAAGCCTTGCGGACGTTAGCGTTAGCCAGGTACTTGTTCTTGGCAATGTTGAATTGCAGGTAGAAGGTTGCACCTTGGTTCAAGCTACGGTAAGCTGGGTCGTTCTTTAATTGCTTGGTTTGTGAAGCATCCAGGCTAGTGTAGTCAAGCTTCTTTGATTGGTACAGGTTGTACGCGGTTGATGGTGACTTTTGTACGCTGTACTTGATGGCGTCAAGCTTAACGTCCTTGGCATCCCAGTAGTTCTTGTTCTTAACCAGCTTCCAGGTCAGGTTTGAACCAGTCCAGCCAGTCTGCTTGTAAGGACCGTTGTAGGCCATGTACTTGGAAGCAGTACCGTACTTGGAGCCATACTTCTTAACAGCCTTTTCTTGTTGCGGGAAGAAGACCGCGAAGCCCATCAGCTTGTCGAAGTAAGCGATCCGGCGGTCAAGCGTTACGACCAGCTTGTACTTGCCTTCGGCCTTGACGCCCAAGGAGCTGACTGGCTTCTTGCCGGCAACGATGTCATCAGCGTTCTTGATGCCTGAGAACAGGTATGAGTATTGGGAAGCAGTCTTAGGGTTGACCGTTCTTTGCCATGAGTAGACGAAGTCCTTGGCAGTTACAGGAGTACCATCGTCCCACTTTGACTTTCTCAAGGTATAGGTATAAGTCTTGCCGTCCTTTGAAACCTTTTCACTGGTTGCCAAGCCCTTTTCCAGCTTGGAGTTAGGGCCCAAACGGTAAAGACCTTCCAAGGTGTTGGTCAATTGGTTGAACGAGGTAACGTCAGTTGCCTTTGACAAGTCCATCGTTGGGATTTCAGCCGCGTCCATCCACTTCAAGGTCTTGCTTGATGATGACGACGAGGAATTATTATTGCCACAGGCAGCCAACAAGGCAGCTGATGCCAAGACGGTTGCGCTTAAACTTAAAGTCTTGCTAAGCTTCATTGTACTTTTCTCCTTTATCTTCTTAGACACACGAGTATTAAGTGAGATTAAGAAAGTTGGCCAACTAATTAATCTTTAATGTTAAATTCATATTACTCCTCTTTTTAGAATTGCACAAGCCCGTATTAATTGTTTTTTCATTTTTATTGAATTCTGGCAAAAAGAAAAAGAGAAGCAGAAATTGCTTCTCTTTTTCAGCTTTAAAGCTGCTTGCCTTTACTTAACGTAAGCGTCCTTGAAGTTCCAAGTACCACGGTTTTGGATAACGCCCTTAACGCTTGGCCGGATCATCCAGACATTGGTGTTGTAGTACAGAGGTGCCACGCCAGTGTTTTCAAGCAGGATGTTTTCGGCCTTGGTCAAGTCGTCCCAACGCTTGGAAGTTGAGGCAGTAACCTTGGAGTCGGCGATCAGCTTGTCGTATTCCTTGTTTGACCACTTACCGTTGTTTTCAGCATTGCCAGTCGTGAACAGGTCCAGGAAGGAAATTGGGTCGGCAAAGTCGGCGCTCCAGCCTGAGATGACCACGTCAAAGTTGCCGGCAGTTGACCGTGACAGACGGGTCTTGAACGGCAGGTTTTGAACTGAAACTGAAACCTTGCCGCCGAAGGTTGATTCGATGTTTGATTGCAGCAGTTCAGTCGTCTTCTTGCCCGCGTCAGTGTCGTCTGACAGGATCTTGAAGCTGAACTTGCTTACGCCAAGTTCCTTAAGCCCCTTGTTCAGGTACTTAACGGCTTCGCTCTTCTTGGTAGTCGTTGGGTAGTAGACTTCAGCTGACTTAGCGATCCGGGTCGTGTAGTCCTTGCCGTTGACGCTGGTCAATTGCGTTGGCGTCAAAGTGTTGGCAGGAACGCTGTTGCCGCCCAGTGATGAAGTCAGGCCCTTCCGGTTGACAGCCAGGGAGATGGCCTTGCGGATGTTGGCGTTAGCCAGGTACTTGTTCTTGGCAACGTTGAATTGCATGTAGAAGGTTGCACCTTGGTTAAGTGAAGTGTAGCCCTTTTGGTTCTTCAATTGCTTGGTTTGTGATGAGTCCAGAGCAGTAGCGTCCAGCTTGTTTGATTGGTACAGGTTATAGCCGGTTGATGGCGTCTTTTGCACTGACCAGTTGATGGCGTCAAGCTTGACGTCCTTCTTGTCCCAGTAGTTTTGGTTCTTGACCATCTTCCAAGACAGGTTTGAGCCAGTCCAGCCGGTTTGCTTGAATGGACCGTTGTACAGCATGTACTTGGAAGCAGTCCCGTACTTGGAGCCGTACTTCTTAACAGTCTTTTCTGATTGTGGGAAGAAGACTGCAAAGCCCATCAGCTTGTCAAAGTAGGCGATCCGGCGGTCAAGCGTGATAACCAGCTTGTACTTGCCTACGGCCTTGATGCCCAAGGAGCTGACTGGCTTCTTGCCGGCAACGATAGCGTCGGCGTTCTTGATGCCTGAGAACAGGTATGAGTATTGGGAAGCAGTCTTAGGGTTAACGGTTCTTTGCCATGAGTAGACAAAATCCTTGGCAGTTACTTCGCTGCCATCGCTCCACTTTGACTTTCTCAAAGTATAAGTATAAGTCTTACCATCCTTTGAAACCTTTTCGCTGGTTGCCAAAGCCTTTTCCAACTTAGAGTTTGGCCCCAAACGGTACAAGCCTTCCATAGTGTTGGAAATTTGGTTGAATGAAGTCGCGTCCGTTGCCTTGGAAAGGTCCATGGTTGGGATTTCTGAAGCAACCATCCAGTTGATGGACTTCTTGGATGATGAGCTTGATGATGAGTTGCCGCCACATGCTGCCAGCATTGCTGCTGATGCAAGGGCAGTGACACCCACGCCTAACGCTTTGCTAAATTTCATGATCTTTTCTCCTTAGCTTTACTATGAGATTTTCTGCACACACGAATTAAAACCTCACGATGTCTAACAGAAATTTTATCTTATTTTCTTAATCTTGGCAATCCTTTTCTCATCTTTGACTAAGAAAAATATTTTTAAGTTAGTCCAAATTCCACTCGTGCAGGAACTCGGCCACGAAAGCGCGCATATACTCGCTTCGGCGGTGGGCTTCAGCTTTGGCGGCTTGGGTGTTCATCAAGCCTTCCAGCTTAAAGAGCTTCTCATAAAAGTGATTGATGGTCGTTTCCGTATGGCTTCGATACTGGTCATGGCTGACCAATTCAGCCGGCTTGATCGCTGGATCGTAGATCTTGTTGTCATGCTTGCCGCCATAGACAAAGGCCCGGGCAATCCCAATCGCGCCCAAGGACTCGATCCGGTCGGCATCTTGGACGTACTCCCCTTCCAGAGACAGCTGGTAGCGGTGCTCGATATTCTTGGAAAAAGACATGTGCTGGATGGTAAAAAAGACATTCTCCTTGGCTTCCCGGCTCATGCCTGCCTGGTCAAGCAGCATGGCCAATTCCCCCAGAACCCGGCTTGGGTCAGCGCAGACCTTTTCAT
Organism: Lactobacillus sp. 23-2; assembly: GCF_044902225.1. Taxonomy (NCBI): domain Bacteria; kingdom Bacillati; phylum Bacillota; class Bacilli; order Lactobacillales; family Lactobacillaceae; genus Lactobacillus; species Lactobacillus sp. 23-2. The sequence goes on from NZ_JAOQBX010000002.1 coordinate 6,265, forward strand.
CGATCGCGTCATGGACAAAACCCGCCGCAAAAGCGATGTCACGGCTTTCCTGCCCGCTCTCCGGGTGATCGGCCACCAGCATGCGCTCGGCCAGTCTAGCGACCCGCTGGCCGTGATAGAAGTCATGCCCAGTCATTTCATCGCCTAATTGCTTCTCTATGTAATCTGCCACTAATTGTCTGTCCAATCTTGTTCCTCGTTTCTTGTGATTTTCGTTTTTTGAGACTGTCTTTTTTCAGACCTAAGATATTTCACCAATATATAACAAAGACCCCAGCCAATCAATAGCCGGAGTCTGCTTTACTAATTCTAATCTTTTGATGCAGCTGCTTGATCTAGCAGCAAATCAGTCGCCACGTCAAGAATCGTGACGTAGAAGACCAGGCCGTCGCGCGGGTCCCGAACCAGCCGTCCCTTGGCCAGAACCTTCAAGGGACAGCCATCCTTGGTCAAAAGACGAAAGGTCATGATTTCCGGGCGCTGGCTCTTGCGGTTGACATTAGCCACTGCCTGAGCCACGATCATGTTAACCTTTGGGCGGTCGGTCGGGTAGATGACGTGGTCCATCTTCCGGTCCGTGTTCTTTAATGCCACTGCTTTTAATTATAGCCGATTTCATATCGCATCTTGTGTTCTTTTAGTTAAAAAAACTTGAAGAAACCGTAGATATTGTATAAAAAAGTGACCTAACTTCAGCGGGGATTGCTCTTCAGCAATTAGCTAACGTACGTTTTTTATTTATATTTTAACATCTTTTAGTTTTTTTATGCTGTTATAAGAAAAGTAGGCCGAGTAGCCTGCTTAAGCCGCTTGTCAGATTTGAACTGACGACCTCCTCCTTACCACGGCGGTGCTCTACCTGCTGAGCTAAAGCGGCGTATCTATTGTAGCAGATTTGCCCGCTTTTTCATAACGAGAAAAACGCGTCCCCCCTAAAGGAGACGCGTCTTGCATGCTAAAAGATTATTGCTTATTTTACGTGAACCAGGGTGTACTTCTTCTTCCCCTTGCGGACGATCACGAACTTGCCGTCAAAGGCAGCCGCCGGGTCAACGACGAAGTCCACGTCCTGCACCCGGTCGCCGTTGATGTAAATGGCGCCGTTCTTGATGTCTTCACGGGCCTGGCGCTTGGATGATTCGATCTTGGCGTCAACCAGGAAGTCAACCAGGTTCTTCGGCTCACTCGTGCTGTCGGCGCTTGGCGCCTTAGCCAGGGCGTTTTCAACCTGCTTGGTGGTCAAGCTCTTCACGTTGCCGGAGAACAGGGCCTTGGTGATGGTCTTGGCTTCATCCAGGCCGGCTTCGCCGTGCACGAACTTGGTTACTTCTTCAGCCAGCCGCTTTTGGGCTTCCCGCTTCCAAGGCTCAGTCTTGACCTTTTCTGCCAGCTCATCGATTTCCTCGTGGCTGAGGAAGGTGAAGTATTTCAGGTACTTCACGACGTCACGGTCGTCTTGGTTGATCCAGAACTGGTAGAACTCGTAAGGGCTGGTCTTTTCCGGATCCAGCCAAACGGCACCGCCGGCTGACTTGCCGAACTTGGTCCCGTCGGCTTTCAGCATCAACGGAATGGTCAGGCCAAAGGCTGGGCGCTCTTGCCCTTCCAGGCGGTGGATCAGGTCAATTCCGGCCGTGATGTTGCCCCATTGGTCAGCCCCGCCGATCTGCATCTGCACCCCATGGTCCCGGTTCAGAATGTAGAAGTCGATGGCTTGCAGGATCTGGTAGGAGAATTCGGTAAAGGAAATCCCGTTTTCCAGGCGGCTGGCGACGACTTCCTTGTTCAGCATGTTGTTGATCTGGAAGAGCTTGCCGTAGTCGCGCAGGAAGGCGAGCAGGCTCATCTTGCCCAGCCATTCGCGGTTGTTGACGATCTTGAAGTTCTCAGTGCCAAACAGCTTGACCATTTGGGCAGTCAGCTTTTCCTCGTTTTCGTGAATGGTTGCTTCTGACTGCAGCACCCGTTCAGTTGAACGGCCGGATGGGTCGCCGATTGAGCCCGTGCCCCCGCCGATGATAATGACTGGCTTGTAGCCGGCCAGCTGGAATCTCTTCAAAATCATGAACGGGATCAAGTGGCCGATGTGCAGGGAATCGCCGGTTGGGTCGGTCCCGCAGTAAAGAGCAAAGTCATCATGCTCCTCCAGGTACTTGCGCAAGCCTTCAGGGTCAGTTTCCTGGTTGATGGCCCCGCGCCACTTCAAATCTTCCAAAATGTCAAAATTAGCCATTTCTGCCTCCAATAAAAAAGTCCCTGGATCCAATGATCCAGGGACGACTAAATTCATTCTTAGCCGTGGTACCACCCACGTTCGCACTCTTGTGCCTTTAACTGGAAGTTGTTAACGAGGACTTCCGCCCCGCGCTGTATTTCGCTGCCCTTGACCTGTCTAGCTCACACCACCCGCTAGTTCTCTGACCGCTGAATCAAGGCGCTACTTCGCTGTCGCGTTTTTATAAAAATAACATGATTTTGCTCCAGGGTCAAGCCTATAAAAGCCAGCGGGCCAAAAAACGGCTTCTTCGCAAAAGCCAGACGATGACCAAGCTGCTGGCGAAAACCAAGGCAACCAGGACCGGCAGCCAAGCCGCGTTCCCTGCCGCCAGCTGCCAGACCGGGCTTTTCCCCCAGTAGTAGATCAAGAGGGGGTGGATCAGGTAGATGCCCATGACTGACGCAGCCAGCTCCCCTAATTTTTCTCTAGACCAGGCCTGCGGCTTCAGGGTCTGCAGGCTGAGAAAAATCGCGCTGCTCTCCAGCAGGACAAAAAAGGAATTGTAGCTGTATAAAGCCAGCCGCAAATGGCCGCTCCTCGCCGTCACCCAGCCAGTCAAACCAATCGTTGCCCCTGCCCCGGCCAAGCCCAGAACTTGGACAAGGGGCAATTTCCGCTTATCCAGATGCGCCTGGCTGAGGTAATAGCCAGCCATGTAGTAGCCCCCGTAGCCCATCACGATTTTAACGTTCAGCTTGCCCAGCAGGCGGCTCAGCGCGGCTGTCGCCAATGTCAGGTGCTTGGGCGCGTTGGGCCAGAGCCGGGCCAAAGCCAGGCAGGTCGGCAAAATCCAGGCCAAAAGCAAGGCCAGCAGCAGGTAGTATTCCAAGAGCTGCCTTCTTCTGGCGATCGGCCGCAATAGCGGCGTCACCAGATAAAGACCGGCAATCATCGGCAAATACCAGAGATGGTCGTAGCTTCCCAGCAAAAGCCTGGCCACGGTCACCAGATCGCTGCCTTTGGCGAAATAGTACCAGCCGCAGTAGATCAGCTGCCAAATTACATAGGCAGTCACGATTCTGCGCAAGTACTTGTTAAACAGCTTGTCTCTGTTGAGCTCAAAATTAGGATTGAGAAAAAGTGCCCCTGAAATCATGATAAAGACCGGCACGCAAAAGCGGCTCAGTCCGTCCCAGAAGTTGAGAATCTGCCAGTTCAGCCCCGCGTAATCCTGATGGTAGAAATTAAGCGACGTGGCCACGTGCACGGTAATTACCCCGAAGATCGCCACCAAGCGGAGATAATCGAGATAGTCGATGCGCTGCTTCTGTTTCATCGTCGTCCCCTGTCTTTGGATTAATAAAGCAAAAACAGGGACCAAACCTCCTTGGTCCCTGTTCATTAATTACAATTGAATTACTTCTTCATGGTGTAGAAGCCCTTGATGTTCAAGGCATATGCTTCACCGGCAGTCATGTCGTATTGAACCATCTCGTAGTCCTTCAAGAGGGCTTGCTGTGAGCTGGTCAAAGTCTTTGGATCGACTTCCTTGCCCTTCTGGTCAACCAGAGTGAAGCCAGCGTCATCAGTGTAGCTGATAGTCAAGGCTGGCAGCTTCTTGTGCACCTCAGTCAGCAATGCCTGGTAGGCCGTAACCTTCGAATTGGTCTGTTCCAGCATCATCGCGATGAAGTCACTGGTGTTGACGTAGTTGGTCTTGGAAGCCAGCTTAGCCTTAGCCCCGTGCTGACGCGCGTACTTGTTGGAGTAGATGAAGTAGCGGGTTGAGTGCATCTGAATCGGGTACTTGGAAGTGTATGACTGGGGAACGACTGATGGGTAGTGGTCCCCGTAGAAGACCAAAGTGATTGGCTTCTTGATCTTGTCAATCTGCTTCAGAAACTTCTTGACTGCTTCGTCAGTGTAGTGGGTCCCCATGATGTAGGTCGCCGCTTGCGTTCTGACGTCACCATCGCTGAACAGGTCACCGGAGATCTTGCCAGCATAAGGGTTGTGTGGATACCAGTTGTTGTATGGCATGTGGTTCTGAATGGAAATCAGATTGATGAACTGGCCGTCCTTGCGGGAGTTGATCTGCCGCAAGCCGTTAGCGTAAGTCGTGAAGTCGGAGTTGTATGAGTTAGTCCCCAGCTTCTTTTGGTCAACGATCTTGTACTTAGAGCCGAGGTAGACAAACTTGTTGAACTTGAAGCGCTTGTAGTCTTCAATTCTTGAGTAGTAGGTCCCGATGAACGGGTGAACGGCTGATGAGTAGCTGAAGTTGGCCCCAATGGTTGGGTAGTACTTGTATTGCGGCACGACTTGCACGTAAGGCGTCAAAGAAGTACTGAAGGCCCCCATGTTGAAGCCGGTCAGGGATTCCCATTCCATGTTGGCCGTACCGCCGCCGTAGCCAGCGCTGAGCATGGTCCCGTAAGTCGTTGTCTTCTTCAAGGAGTGGATGTAAGGGATTGGGTCCTTGGCCCCCTTGGCGAACTTGATCGTTGGGAAAGTGGTTGGATCCATGAAGGATTCACTCAGGTTGAAGACGATCGTCTGCTTGGACAGGTCGTTGGTCCGAGTCTTGTTGATCGTTTGGGCAAGCTTCGCATACTTTTGGTAGATCTTGTTGATCTGGCTCTTAGAGTAATTCTCCGGCTTATCCATGATCTGCAGGTCAATATAGTTGAGGAAGTTCAAAATTGGCCCGTTGACCTGGATGTCTCTTTCCGGATTTCTGAAGGACTGCTTATCGTCAAAAGCCCGGTTGAGGCGGTAGATGATTGAGCCTTGGTGATTGAACCATAAAGGCGTGATGAACAAGCCCAGGGAGGCCAAGGCCCACAAGCCCCGGCGCTTCCAGTTGCCCCGCTTCTTGACCTTGAACTTGATTTCCAAAAAGACGATCAAGGCAATCACCAGGGCCAGGGCAACCAAGATCAAAATCAAGGTCTTGGTCCCGCCGATCATGTCCAGCAGACTGCCGGCGTTGGCCGCTTCAGACAATTCGCTTGGATAGATTGGTTCCCCGCGCAGATTCAGCTTGATCTTGTTGGCAATTGCCCAGCCAAGCACGAAGACCGTCGTGGTAACCATTGAAAGCCAGTAACGGGTCGTCACGAAGTAAAGAATCGTGAACAATGCATCGATAAAAATCGTCGTCAGGATCAAAGTCCCAAACTTAGTTCCCAGAATCCAGACGATCGCGTTGACGTCAGCCGCTGTAGAGATCTGAATCCGCAGCTTGTCGGATTCAATCAGGAATGACGCGAAGGAAACCACGAAGAAGAAAGCCCAAGTGGACAGGTTGGTCCGGTGGTACTTGATCCAGCTCCTCAAGTGGTCAAATAAGCCTTCAGCAACTTCCCCGAAGCTCTTGGTCCGGTACAAGAAGGCGTTGCAGCGCTTGATTGGCTTCCATCTGAACAGGTAGCGCTCGTAGAACCAGTGCCACAGAGTAGCAATCCCAAGCATGATCAGCATCGTAATCAGGCGGTTGGCCTGCCGGCTGCCCGTGCCGTACTTAAATGAAGCCACGAACTGGGAGGTAATTGGCGCCTGCATGAAGACGATCAGCGGAATCAGGAAGTCAAGGTCTTTTTCCTCCAAAACGGCGATCGCCTTGCGCGTTACCGCAAAGCCAGCCAGGGCAATCACAAAGATGAGCGGCGAGGTCACGTTGATCAGGAACTGGTAGTTCCAAGAAGTAGTTATGGCGTGGCCGGCCAAAATCTGTGACCAATAGACGGCATTAAAGCCCGGCACCCCGACCAGGACAAAGGCAAAAGTGAACAGGCCGGCCAAGACCGACCACACCGTCATTTTTGTCGTAAAGTGGATCTTGCCCAGGAACATCCCCCACGCGAATGGCAGAATCAGGTACAAGCCATACAGGGAGTAATTGATCTGGTAGGTCCCGGCCGTCAGGGTAAAGCCCAGGAAAGTCAAGGCTGACAGAATGATCAAGCTTTGCTTGTAGCTGAACTTCTCCTGCCAGTCAAAAATGACCGGCTGCACCAACAGGGCAAAGATGATCCCCGTCATCATGACGACCGTTGACGTCAGGACCGGGAACAGCATCCCCCAGAAGCGCCACGCGTTCAAGTGCCATGGCTCCATCGCGAAGAAGGCGATGTAGTACAGAAGCAGGGTCGCTTCCATAATGCACCATGCGCGGAAGCCCTCATTGAAGCGCAGCTTGCGCTTGCTGTAGACCGCCCCAAAGACCATTGGCACGAACCAGTAGGTTACGCTTTCCGCCGTAACTGGCAGATAGCGCAGGTAGGTCACCGGACTTTTCAGCATAGAGTGCTTAAAATTGAACATCTGCAGCAGAATGACCAAGCCCAATAGGACCAGGAATCCAATTTTAAGCAGATTATGAGCTCTAGTTGCTTTTTTATTTTCACTCATAGCTATAAAACTGTCCTCTTTCTCTAATTTCGTTAGCTCTCAACTGTCTATTATAGTAGTCTCTTCTAAAAAATAGCTTAAGAATTTATTTTATAATTCCTAATTTCTTTTTGATGGAGTATAGGATATCCACCCGCTTGCCATGGCCCGTAAAAAAGTCATAAATGTCTTTGCGGAACTTAAAGGCCATGATAGCAACAATCACAAAGAAGACGATCCCGGCTTCCTGTGACTTGGTCAGCTCATAGCCGCTGAACAAGATCATAAAGACCAAAGGCGGAATCGTCAGGTTCTGCATGACGGCAGTCAAAAACAGAGCCACCAGCAGGGTGAGCAGGCCGGCCCGCCAGTCGTAGGCGACTGACAAAAGCGCCGCGACCGCGACCGCCTTCCCGCCCCTGAAATGGTTCATGACCGGGAAGCAGTGGCCCAAGACCACGCCCAAGCCCGTGTAGGCAATGAGCAAGCGGCTGTGGTAGATGGCATAGACGACCACAATCGCCAGCAAAGTCTTCAGCAAGTCGCCAACGCAGGTCATGATGCCGGCTTTCTTGCCAAAAACCGCCCCAACATTAGCCGTCCCGGGGTTGTGGGACCCGTATTGGGTCGGGTCCTTATGCAGATAGTACTTCCCCACGAACATGGCACTGATAAAATTGCCAAAGAAATATCCAATTACGAGCGCAACACATTTCCCAGTCACGGCTAATAACCTCCTGAAGAGAACGGATTCGTATCATAGCTGCTGATTGAGTAAGCAGAATTGTTGGAATTAGAGTATGAATACGTCCCTGCATTCGTGCCGGTCCCAGACTGGGCAGCAGCTGAAGAACTGGCTGCCGTCTTCTTGCTGCTTGACTTGCTTTCCTTCTTCTCTTTGACTTCATTGACCGTCGTTGAGCTGGAGTAGATCTTGTAGGTCTGGGTCTGGCCGCTGGTAAAGTCAAAGCCATTGGCCTCGTTGAGCTTGTTCAACTCCGTTTCCCGGTTGGAAACCGTAGCCGTCTTCAAGCCCAATTCCTTGCGGATCTTGTTTGACAGGCGCTGCAGCTCGCTGGTTGGCGCGATCTGATAGGCAGCGTCATCGATGTAGGCACTGTAGCCTTGCAAGTAGTCGCTTGAAGCGTTGGAAGTACAGTTGGAGTAGTTGGCCAGGATCGACTTTAAAACTTGGAAGCTCAAGTTGGTCTTCACGTTGGAAGACAGATTGTCCGCGATCTTGGTAAAGTTCTTCAAGGAAGCGGTGGTGGCCAGCTTGGATATCAATTTGGTAATCACTTCCCGCTGCCGCAATTGCCGGCCGTAGTCGCCCTTAGGGTCGTCATAGCGCATCCGGCTGTAAGCCAGGGCCGCTTGCCCATTCAAGTGCTGCTTGACTCCCTTTTTGAAAGGAAAGCCGCTGTAAGTAAAGGTTAAAGGCGGCGTAACATAGATCCCGCCCACGTAGTTGACCAGTTTCATCAAGCCGCCCATGTTGACCAAGGCATAGTACTTGACTGGCACGTTAAGCAAGTCGGAAACGGTCTGCATGGTCATCTTGGCTCCGCCTCTGGCATAAGCCGAGTTGATCTTGGCCACGTCGCCAGAGTTGTCGCCGACCATGTCGGCCATGGTGTCGCGGGGAATGGAGTACATCGTGTACCCCTTCTTCTTCGGGTTGACCACCACGATGATGAGCGTGTCGGTGTTCCCCATCTTGTCGGTTCGGTCCAAGGCCCCCGTGTCCGTCCCTAAAAGCAGAACCGCAAACGGCTTCTTGCCGTTGAATTCACCGTATGTGGTCTTTACGGCGTTTTCTTGGTCATAGGCCTTGTTGGCCGCTTGTTCAGCCGTGCTGTACAGGTGGCGGGCATATAAGCCAACGCCCACCGCGACCATGCAAATGACGCCCAGGATGCCGATGATCCAGTTGCGGATCACTTTATTGCGCTGGCGATGCTGAGCACCCACGCGGGTGCTTCGGATTTTGTTTCTGTCTTCATTGTTCATAATTCGACACCTTAACTAAACTTGCACATTAGTGAGTATTATAGCAAAAAAACATGCCAAATTTCGTTCGGCGTTCTTTCTTATATAAATTGTAAAAAAGCAAACGCTTCATTTATCAGCCAATCATGATTGCTTGTTATTGACTGATTAACAGGTCTGTCTATTAAAAGCTACCATCTTCTGGCCGTCCATGTCAATCTTCAACGGCATTTTAGCGAACGACTGTTATTTTATTTTTGCAGTTTTTACAGCACAAAAAAAGCGCGGGATCGAAATCCTGCGCTTTCTTGCAGCTGAGAAGCAGACTTAAATTAGTCCAGCTTTTCCTTGCTTACAACGTTCAACTTGTCATCGAAGGTGTAAACAACTGGTTCACCGGTCTTCATTTCGACGTTCATGATGTCTTCGTCAGAAATGTTTTCGATGTACTTAGTCAAAGCACGGAGTGAGTTGCCGTGAGCTGCGATGATAACGTTCTTGCCAGCCAAAAGGTCTGGAGCAATCCGGTCTTCCCAGAATGGCATAACTCTGTCCAAAGTTACCTTAAGGTTTTCGGCCTTAGGAACGATGTGTGGGTCAAGGTTTGCGTAACGACGGTCATGTGCTTGGCTGAATTCTGAGTCGTCTGACAGAACAGGTGGCAAAACGTCGTATGAACGACGCCAAATGTGAACTTGTTCGTCACCGTACTTTTCAGCAGTGGCCTTCTTGTTCAAGCCTTGCAAAGCACCGTAGTGGCGTTCGTTAAGTCTCCAGGTCTTAACTTCTGGAACCCAAAGTTGGCCGCTTTCTTCCAAGGCAAAGTGCAAAGTCTTGATGGCACGGGTCAATACTGAAGTATAAGCTTGGTCGAATTCCAAACCAGCTTCCTTGATCAGCTTACCAGCCTTCTTGGCTTCCTCAACACCCTTGTCTGAAAGGTTAACGTCAACCCAACCAGTAAATTGGTTTGAAAGGTTCCATTGGCTTTGGCCGTGACGGATTAAAACTAATTTAGACATTAATAAATCTCCTTTAGCAAATTAAACGTTTCACTAAATATTATACGGCCTCTTGCCCACTTTTCAAAGACCCCGAACAAAAAAAGCTGGCTTTTCAAAGTTCAGTTCCAAGCAAATCACCGAACTTTTGCTAAAATGAAGAAAGATAGGATGTGATTGACCATGAAGTGCCGCCAAAATTTGCATTATTTACTGGCTGGCTTCCTCCTGCTGGCCTGCTTGACCCTGGCAGCCTGCAGCACGCCGGACAGCAGCACGATCCTGCGCAAGGCCGAAAAAACCAAGATCAGCAATTTCCAGCTGCAAGTCGACGACCACTACTATGACAAAAAGGGCCGGCCGGTTGCGTTCTACGGCACGATCCGCTGCCAGAAGCAGCCTTTCGTGCTATGGACCGACCTCACGCAGACCGGCGACCAACACGTCAAGATGTGGGTCGCCAGCCGCTATGCCTACGTAAGCCTTTATAAGGACCAACACCAAGCCTGGTACAAGGCCAAAGCCAGCCAGTATACCAGCGCCAGCCAGTTCCAGAAGATCGTCAACGATTTGGATCTCCTGACCCTCTCCGCCAAGTCGCGCGGGCTTTTTCAAGTCGCCAGACATGGCAAGACCGGCTATGTCCTCACCTACTCAGGCAAAAGCAAGTCCCTTTGGCGCGACATCAATAAAAGCGGCGGGCTGGCCACCGTCTCCGGCGATGAAAACGTGAATGGCTCTAAGCTGACCAAGATCAACATGCAAATCTACGTTAATCGGCAATACCAGCTGACCGGCTTCAAGATCGTGGCTAAGTACAAGACAGCTGGCAAAGGCGGTCAGGCCAAGGTGACCATGAGCGACGTCAACAGTTCAAAGAAGCTGGCCATTCCCAAAGCGGTCCTGGAAAACTCCGTCGACGTCACCCAAGCCAACAAATAGCAATCAAGCAATACAGATAGGAAGAAGCAAAATGAAGCTAGGAATCATCGGCAGCGGGAAGATCGTCAAGGACTTCCTCACCTGCGCCAATGCCATCACCGGCCTGGAACTGGCCGCGATCGCCACGACCAAGCGGTCAGCCCAAGTTGGCCGGGAACTGGCCGCCAAATACGGGATCAAGGCCGCCTTCAGCGACTACCGGCAAATGTTAATGGAGGCAAACGTGGACACGGTCTACGTGGCGACCCCCTCCTCCATGCACTACCAGATGAGCAAGGATGCCCTGGCAGCCGGCAAGAACGTGATTTGCGAGAAGCCTTTCGTCCTCACCGCGGCTGAGGCCAGCGAGCTGAAGCAGATCGCTGATGCGCGCGGCGTCATGATCGTTGAAGCCATCACCAACATCTACCTGCCAAACTTCAAGGCCCTTAAAGCAGACGTCCAAAAGCTGGGTCCCGTCCACAACGCCATCTTCAACTATACCCAATACTCCTCCCGCTACGATGCCTTCCTGCGCGGGGAGATCGCGCCGGCCTTTGACCCCAAGCTGGGCGGCGGGGCCTTGCTGGACCTGAACGTTTACAACGTCCACTTGGCCGTGGCCTTGTTCGGCGAGCCGGAATCCCTGGTCTACTACCCTAACCTGCAAAAGGGCGTCGACACTTCCGGCTCCCTGCACCTGACCTACCCAGACAAGCAGGCGGACCTGATCGCGGCGAAGGATGCCGACGCGGGCTTTCGCAACCAGTCCATCATTTCCGGGGAAAAGGGGGCCGTTGCCTTCACCGGCAGCAGCGGCGAATTGGCTGGCTACCAGTTCATCCCGCGGGGGCAGACGCCCGTAGCCAAGAACCTGAACCTGGCTCCCCACCGGATGATTCCGGAATTTACGGAATTCGTCCGCATGGAAGCTGAACGCGACTTCAAGGCCAGCGACCAGGCCTTCGCGCACAGCCTGGCCGTCTTGCGGATCCTGGAGACCGCCCGGAAATTCTGCCTTTAAGCAATACAAAAAGGCTGATGCCATTCGGCATCAGCCTTTTTTGCTGTTTGCTTGTCATTAATTCCGGCTCAGGATCTCATGGATCTTGTCCGCTTCCCGCCAAGGGCCACTGTAGATCAGCTCATCCCCCGGTTCCACGACCGTTGAGCCGTGCGGGGAGATCCACTTGTTGCCGCGCTTGATCCGCGAAACGGTGATCTGGTCGATAAAGTCCCAGTCCATCAGCTGGCGGCCAGTATAGGCCGAGTTCTTGACCACCACGTCATACAGGGCGTTGTTGACGTCGGTGATGATGTGGTAGACGGCTGGCGATTCGATCAAGGCCGCCAGCAAGGCCCCGCGCAGGTTGTTGACCGAGAAGCTCTCAATCCCCGCTTCATCCAGCCGCGCCATGACTTCGGCATTTGGCTGCCGCTGGCGGACGATGACCCGCTTGACCCCAGCCTTTTTGGCGGCCAGGCCCAGCTCGAAGTTGAGCTGGTCGTCATGGTGGCCGGCGACAAAGATATCAGCGTCAAAAGCACCAGCTGCCTCCAAGACGGCTGGCTCTACTTTGTCCAACAGCTTCAGCCCCGGCACCTTTGACTGGTAGGTGCGGTACTTTTCCGGATCGCAGGTCAGCATCTGGACGGAATACCAAGAGTCATGCAGGTCTTGGAAGACCGTGGAAGTCAACGCGTTCATGCCAAAAATCGTGACCTTGTCCTTCAGCTTGTCAGCTGGCGAGAGCTCGAAGGTGGCGTTGAAGACGATCGGGCAGACGATGCAGACGATGACAGCCGCCAGGATGAAGGCACTGGACTGAGTCGCCGTGATGGCTTTCAAGTCCCGCGCGACCTGCAAGGCCGGCAAGACAATGGTGATCGTCGTCGCGGTCAGGAAGCCGCCGGCAAAGGCGTTGCGCTTGTTGAACAAGCGCATGTAGACCAGGGAGACTGGTACTTTGGCCAGGAAGAAGCAGATCACCAATACCGGCAGGAGCATCAAGGCTTGCGGGTTGGCAAAAAGCAGCTTCAGGTTCAGATTGACCCCGGTCTTAATAAAGAAGAAGGGGATAAAAAAGCCATAGCCGATCGAGGTCAGCTTGTCCTTGGTTGCCTCGGTAGGCTCTAAGAGCTTCATGACCATCCCCGCCAAGAAGGCCCCCAGGATGTTTTCGGCCCCAACGCTTTCCGCCACTGTCACCAAAGCAAAGATCAAGAAGAAGGCCAGCCGGATGTCCAGCTGAGTCGTTGCCTTGGTCACCTTGGCAAACCACAGGTATGGTCGCTTGAAGCGTTTGAGCAGGATGATCGCGGCCACAAAGAGCAGGATGATCAGCCACAGTTTCTTGGCATCCCCGCCATTGACCGTGGAGTAGATCGTCAGCAGCAGCAAGGGGATGACTTCCCCCAGAACCGCCGTCAGCAGGATCGTCTGCCCGATTGGCCGGCCCAGGATCTCTTTTTCCTTCAAAGTAGCGATGACCACGCCCAAGGCTACCGTCATAAAAATGATCGCGGCCAAGGCAACGTCGCCAAACAAGCCGGCCGCCTTCATGGCGTAAGCCAGGGCCAAAGACATGACCGCCACGCCGGAAAAGGCGGCAATAGCGGCGGGCAGCGGCTTGACCTGCTTGCCGCTCTCTGACTTTCTGGCCTTGCTCTGCTTCTTGGGATTCAATAAATCAAAGTTGATTTCCATCCCAGAGAGGAACATCAAGATGATGACCCCCAAGTTGGACAAGAAGGTCAAATGGTCACTGGGGGTGATGACATTGAAGCAGCTCTTCCCCATCACGATCCCCACGATGATTTCCGCGACCGCGGTCGGGACGGTGGTCACCTGCAGGCGGGCCATGACGATGGGAATCACCAGGGCCAGCAGGACCACCAAGAATAGTGAAAATCCTTCCATAATAAAATTTGTCTCCTTATTTTAACTGCATTTACTATAACAAAAAAAGGACGTGAGATGAATTCTCACGTCCCGAAGCAGAGCAAGCATTTTTCCTGCTTCTGCATATTTCTTATTTAAAGTTGACAGCCTTCACGTATTGCGGCGCGTTGCTGCTGGTGTAGCCGATCAGGTAGTAGACCTTGGTCTTCTTGTTGGCCGTGATCTTGACCTGACTGCCGTAAGTGGTCAGCTTGCGGCCCTTCAGCTGCTTAGGCATAGTCTGGTCGCGCGCGCCAGTCCGGGTGTAGACCCAGGCATTGTGCTTCAGCTTGCGGCCATAGCCGGTGATGTTTCCGGCTCTGACGTACTTGTTGTTGCCGTACTTGTAGTACTTCGCTTTCTTGATCGTGACGATCCCGCCGTAGATCTTCAAGTAGCTGGTGGCCTTGATCGTCTTGATCTTGGCATTGCGCTTGCCGGCAGCGGTGTAGGTGTAGGCATTGCGCATCACCTTCATGGTCTTCACGGTCACGGCCTGAGAAGCCGGCTTGCTTGACGCTGATGAACTTGAGCTCTTGGATGAAGCACTCTTTTGGCTTGCGGAAGAGCTGGATGAACTTGATGATGAGCTGGCACTCTTGGACGAAGCCTTAGAAGATGAACTAGAACTTGAAGATGAAGATGAAGATGAACTAGAACTTGAAGATGAAGCTTTGGCAGCCGCGTTGGTTGAGGTCCCCATCTTGTTGTAGTAGTAGACGATCAAGCTGTAAAAGTTGTTCATGGAGTAGCCCCACTTGGCAAAGTAGCCGATTGGGTCCCCGTGGTCGGTCCCGCCGAGGTAGTTGGAGACGTCAGCGTGGGACCAGATCGTTCCCGTCCCATTGCTGCTGGCCCGGGATGGGGTCAGATTGTAAGCATGCAGCAGGGAGGCAATGTAGTAGGCGTCGTTGGCGACGCTTTGCACAAACTGCTTGCGGGTGCTGACTTCGCACAGTTCAATCTGGATAAAGCGCTTGTTGGCGATCGCGCCGGCGCCCCACACCCCGTAGTCTGGAGTCATCAATTGGATGACCTGTTTTTGGTCAACTACCGCGTGCACGTAAGTGTAGGCGCTCGTCCAGTTGTTGTTGAAGTAGCGGCCTTCATCCCAAGCGCTGGCGCCAGGGTCGGCCGTTTCGTGAACGACGATCCCTTCTGGCTTGCCAACGCCGTTGCGGTAGCCAAAACGGCTGCCGTACTTCTTGCCGTTGGCCACGCTGTTGAACTGGTTGTAGACCAGGCCCGCGGCCTTGAGCAGCTGGTCCAGGTACTTGGTGCCGCTGTACTTGGTCTTCTTGGCCTCACTGTTGATTGAAGCGTAGACCTGGCTGGCGCCAATGTTTTGGCTGACTCCGCCAGCAAAGGCCGTCAAAGCCCCGGCAGCGACAATGGTTGACAATAAGCGTTTGATTTTCATTTAATGTCCTTTCGCTTTTCTTATTTATGATTCAAGGCTATGACTTAAAAGTTGCCTTTTCTGACGTATTGGTTCAAGCCAACCACGTAGTAGTACTTGCCCTTGATCTTAACCTGCCAGCCGTAAGTCTGGTGCTTGGTCCCCTTCTTCCACTTCTTGGCTGGGGTGTAGCGCTTGCCAGTGCTGTTGTACAGGTAGGCATTCTTCTTCAAAGTCCGCTTGGTCCCGTCAAAATTAGTGGCGTTGACGAACTGGTTGGCGCTGGCGGAATTGATCCGGTAGTAGGTCGCGCCGTTCAAAGTTACCGTACCGTAGGTCACGACCGTCTTGCCGGCCTTCAGGCGCTTGTCCTTGGTCTTTTGGCCATTGCTGTCGTAGACATAGCTGTCGTGCATCAGGATCTTGGCTTGGCCAGCGGACGTTTGGGCGTCAGCCGCGTTGCCCGCTGGAGCTTGGGAGCTGCCAGTCGTCAAGGCATCCCCGTTAACCCAGCCCAGACCCTTGAGGTACATTCTCTTGGCCCCGTTATAGTAGGTAATGGTCTTGGAAACCGTTACGGACCGGCCGGCATTGACGTAGGACTTCTTTGGTGAAAGCGCGTGGTCAGTTGGGTACAAGTAGGTGGCGCCGGACTTGGCCACTTTGGCCTTGTAGGTCAAAGTCGAGATCATTGGATCGTACTTGGTCAAATTGTAGTTATTGATGTGGCTGATCAGCTTGCTGGCGTAGTTGACATCAGTCGCATAGCCGGCAGCCTTGATCTCCTTGGCCGCGGCTGCTGGGCTTGACGCGTTTTCAATCCAGGTCTTGCGGTAGCGCAGGCCGCCATTGCCAATCGTGTTCCGCATCTTGCGGCCGTAATCATCAAATGAGCCAGTGTAGCTGGAGTACTTTCTAAATGGCGCGTAGATGTAGTAAACCGCGCCATTTTTGGTCTGTTCCGCGGTCCGGACCGTGTAGCTCGCGCCGCTCCAAGTGCTGTCAGCCTTCATGCCAAACAGGTTGTAGGCCTGAGTGGCCAGAGTCGAGCCTCCCCAGGCTGACTCCAAGGCTGCTTGCGCCAGCATCAAAGACGGGTAGACTCCATACTTCTTGCCGGACTTTTCCGCCTGCAAAGCGGTCGCGTTTAAAAAAGCAGTGGTCGTCGTTGAAGCTTGCACTGCTTTGGTTTGCGCGTTATTTGAGAAAGACAGGTTGTTGGCAACTGGAACAGCGATGGAGGCAAGCATCGCAGCGGTAGCAATTCCAGTGAAAAATCTTCTCTTCATTAATTTCCTCCTACACTTTTTTCGATAATATACTTAATTGTATTGGGAATGACTCTTAGATACAATCGAACGCGCATTCTGTAAAAGAAAAGTAATAATAATTGACTGAAATACCTAAATTCCAGCGTTTTCACCCCCTTTCAGGTTTAATAAATTAGCCTCTGTTATAAGAACTGAAAACGGCGCTGGCTGGTCAAGATCATTAAGTTAAGTCAACGTAATAAATTAAGCCAAAAACACTCATCTAAGTTAGATGAGTGTCCTAAGGCGTTGTGTCTTAACTTAATCTGGCGTCCTTTTTGCCTGATCATTTACTGGCGCTTGCTAGTCTCAAATGACCAGGCAGCCCAGGATCTGCTTAACGAGCAGAATCATCAAACACAGTTGCGACGTTGCGTTCAATGTACTTTGCAGCCACTGGCTCATGATAGAGGCTCACTCCTTTTTTGACGAAGACGTCTTCCTTGGCAATGTCAGCCATTGCCCCGCGCACCACGTCTTCGGCAAGATCCTTGACCGCGTTGGGGAAGCTGATGCTCTTAGTCTTGCCTTCGCTGTTCTTGAAAGTCAGCTGCAGTTCAGTCGTCGTTGTCATGATTTTTCTCTCCTTTAAATAAATCGCTTAATCTGGCTTGTTCCTTATTCACCCTTGTCCACGATCAGGTTCTTCTTTTGGATCAAGGTCAGCATGCCCAGGGAATCGTCCTGCAGCTTGCTGATGGCCTGACCCACCTTGACCAGGCTTTCTGGGGTGGCGTCAGTCTTCACGTTGGGCAGGGTCCGGGCGAGCTTGCCGTCCTTGTACTTTTCGGAATTGAAGGTGTATTGGATGCTTTGGTCAGCTAATTCAAAATTCATTTTTTTGCTCCTTTTTCTAGCCTGACTGGCAGTGATATGCTTGGTAAGAGGTCTCGCGCGCTTTGTCTTACACCCTTAATAACGCTGGGCCTGGCCCAAGTGTGCCAGGCTGCCGGGAAAAATTTTCACGCTTTGGCCACTGAAGTTTAAAGATCTGTTACAAGATCGCGGAGTGCCGGCATTAGCTTGGAATCTTTGGTATAATTGACCCAACTATTTCAGGAGGAACACAATGAAACGTAAGACACTTTGGACGATCATTGGGATCGTAGCCGTCGCTGTTTTGGGCGGGGGCTTCTTCTATGCCCAGCACCAATCGTCTCAAAACCATTCCGCGGCTGAAAGCTACCTGACCTACATGAATGAAGGCAAGCAAGCAGCCAAGTCCAAGAAGTACGCCGCGGCCGCCAGCAAGTTTGCCAGCGCCTATAAGGTCAAGGCTACCAGCGAGGCCAAGCATTGCCAAAGCCAGGCTGAGAGCCTGCGCGACAGCGTCCACCTGGCCAAGACCAGCACCAAGTACGCCAGCGCCATCGTTTTGGCCCAAAAGGCCAAGAACGAGACTGCCGGCTATTCAGTCATGACCACCCAGGCCGGCAAACTGGTCAAGACCTTGAAGGGGGTCAAAGACAACTACGACAGCGAAATCAAGCCGCTGATGAAGAAGGCTGACTCATCCATGAGCCGCGGCGCCTACTCCGCGGCCGTCTCCACCTACGCCAGCATTTTGGACCTCCCTTACATCAACGAGGTCTACTACGCGAAAGTCCGCGCTGACGTCAAGGAAGACTTAAAGGAAGCCAAGGAGAAGGCCAAGGGCGAAGACCAAGATGAAGACAGCAGCTCCAGCTCTTCCACAAGCTCCAGCAAAGAATCATCATCTGCCTCATCTTCCAGCAAGGCTGCTTCCTCAAGCAAGAAAAGCAGCAAGTCCAGCAGCTCCAGCTCTTCCAGCCAGGTTGAAGGGGCCGGCCAAAGCGTCAACGACCAAGTCGGCGGCCAAACCGTCACTGCCCGCGACGTGCAGCAGATCCGCAATCAGTTGGCAAATCTGGGCGAAGACAGCTCCGGCTGGAGTCCGCAGGACCTGATCAACCTCTTCCGCTATGCCAACGAGCAAGGGCACACGACGATCGACTCCATCACCAAGGACGACGTCAAGGGCTACTTGTCGCCAAAGAAATAAATAAGCAAGCAAGGCAAGCGCCAAAAACAGCACATCCACAGGCTGTGGCGCTTGCTTTCTTTTGGCAAAGTAGTTAAAATTATCATTGACTTTATAGACTTTAATTGAAAAAAGGAGTTACAACTTTGGCTGAAGAAGAAAAGAAAAACCAAGAAATTGACGACATGTACAAGATTGTCATGCCTGAACCAGAACGGGTAACCATGCCTGCACGCGAAATTCCTGACCAACCTGACTACTTGGTAAACTTTGCCAACTTCTACATCGCTTCTTTCGAACGTGACGACTTGGAAATCATCAGCGAATACGATGGTGACGGCCACAACATGGTCAACATCAACCACTACCTGCTGGCTAACCAGCCATTCTCACGCAAGAACCTGGTTAAGCACGTTTTGATCGACCACGCGCAGAACTTCCAGGCAATCCTTGATGAAATGACCAAGGCCACTGGCGTGGTTCCAGAAGACATGATGACCTACGAAGACTGGGAAAACTGGTACGAAGGCCAACGCGCCAAGATTCAAAGCAGCTTGTCCTAAGCCAGAGGATCAGACTGGTTTGTCTGAATGGCTCTTGCAAGTTGCCTTCAAATATAAGAAAATAAGAGAAAAGAAAGAATGTCACATGGCATTCTTTTTTTACTTAATAAATTTAAATCGTCTTTAAATTTATCTGTGTCTATCACAGGCTTTTAAAGTTTGAGGAGTATTTTATTACTATGGAAGTAGAAAATAAACGCAATCGCATGACGGCCGCTGGCCTCTTGATCGCGATTGGGATTGTCTACGGCGACATTGGGACCAGTCCCCTCTATGTCATGAAGTCCGTAATCGCCGGCAACGGCGGGCTCAATACGGTCAGCCGGGACTTGATCATCGGGACCATTTCCGCAGTCCTGTGGACCGTGACCATGCTCACGACGGTGCAGAACGTGATTATCGCCCTGAAGGCAACCAACCACGGCGAAGGTGGTATCTTCGCCCTTTACACCTTGGTCAGAAATAAGGCTGCCTGGCTGGTCTGGCCGGCCCTGATCGGCGGGGCCGCTATCCTGGCCGACGGGACTCTGACCCCGGCCGTGACGGTTACCACTGCCATTGAAGGGCTGAAGGGGCTGGAATTCGGCAAGGGCAACGTCCCGGTCAGCAACCAGACCACGGTCCTGGTCATTACTATTATTATTTTGCTAGTGCTTTTCTCCATCCAGCGGATGGGGACCAGCATCATCGGAAAGGCTTTCGGTCCAGTCATGCTTGTCTGGTTCGCCTTCCTGGGCGTCACGGGGGTCATCAACATCGGCGGCAACTGGTGGATCCTGCAGGCCTTGAACCCTTACTACGCGATCAAATTGCTCTTTAGTCCTTACAACAAGGCGGGCTTAGCGATCTTAGGGTCCATCTTCCTGGCCACCACGGGGGCTGAAGCCCTTTACGCCGACGTCGGCCACGTCGGCAGGGGGAACATCCTCGGCTCCTGGCCATTTGTTTTCGTCTGCCTCTCCCTGAACTATTTAGGGCAAGGGGTTTGGATCTTAAACAACACCAACCTGCACTCAGCCACTGAAATCAACCCCTTCTACGCCATGGTTCCGGAAAACATCCGGCTGGCGTCAATCGCTCTGGCTACCCTGGCAGCGATCATCGCTTCCCAGGCCTTGATCTCGGGTTCCTTCACCCTGGTGGCTGAAGCCATCAACCTGAAGTTCCTGCCGCGGATGAATATCCTCTACCCATCTGATGAAAGAGGGCAGATCTACATCCCGGCCATTAACAAGATGCTGGGGATCACGACCATTGCCCTGGTTCTCTTCTTCAGAACCTCAGCCCACATGGAAGCAGCCTACGGCCTGGCCATCACCATTACCATGCTGATGACCACCATCCTGCGCTATGAATGGATGTTGCTCAAGCAGGGCCACAACCTGGCCAACCTGATCTTCGTGATCTTCTTCAGCACCATCAACATCCTCTTCATGGGGTCAAGTCTGAGCAAGTTCACTCATGGTGGCTACGTATCACTGTTGATCACCCTCTTGATCGTTTCCGTCATGGTCGTTTGGTACTTCGGCAACAAGGTCCGCGACAAGAACGAATTAGGCAATGCCTACGTCCGCTTGGATGAATACACCGACATGCTGACTGACCTCAGCCATGACGACAACTACCCAACTTACGCCGACAACCTGGTTTACATGGCCAAGGTTCAATACAACAAGTTCATCAAGCGGGAGATCATGTACTCCATCCTGGACAAGCGGCCTAAGCGGGCCCGGGCCTACTGGTTCGTGACGGTCAACGTCACCGACGAGCCATTTACCGCGGAATACGCGATCAACACTTACGGCACCAAGAACGTGATCAACATTCAGCTCTACCTGGGCTTTAAGAAGCAGACCAGCGTCAACGTCTACCTGCGCCAGATCGTCCACGACCTGATCAAGGACAACACGATTGAGCCGCAGCCACAAGAATACACGACCACGCCAGGCCGTGACGTCGGCGACTTCAAGTTCGTCATCGTCAACGACGTCATCTCTCCTTCAACCACCTTGACCTCTTACGAGAAGTGGCTGGTTGAAGCCCGCGTCCGCCTGCAGAACCTGTCGCCAAACCCGGCCCAATGGTTCGGTCTGGAATTCGCGGACACGGTCGTTGAGCGCGTGCCATTGATCCTGGGCAAGCAGAAGACCAGCCGCATCAAGCGCGTTGCCCCCCGCGACTACAGCAAGACGGCTATCAATACCAACAAGACCGCCAAGCCTAAGAAGCACGGCTTTCTCAAGAAGAAATAGCTAAAACGCGAATAAGCAAGAGTCTGAGAAAAAAGACTCTAACGAATAAAAAAGGCTTCTAGAAGTGAAAAACTTCTGGAAGCCTTTTTTATTCACAGCAGAGAGCTGCTGCAGCGCAAAAGCACCCAACTGAACCGTGTTTCTCAGACTCTTTTCTGCCATCATTTAAGAATTTTTGGCAATTTCTTCACCAAACTCCACAATTATATTCACAATTTCGCCATATAATTTGCGTACTATATAACCATAGACAGAAGCAAGAAAGCTTCTCCTCTATATCTAAATTTCTTTTTTATTTTTCTTTTCTCTTATACACAACACACATAACACAAAAAGCCGTCAGCTCAATTCGAGCTGGCGGCTTTTGCTTGTCGCTGATTTTTTC
Organism: Lactobacillus sp. 23-2; assembly: GCF_044902225.1. NCBI lineage: Bacteria > Bacillati > Bacillota > Bacilli > Lactobacillales > Lactobacillaceae > Lactobacillus > Lactobacillus sp. 23-2. Next base: position 27,638 of record NZ_JAOQBX010000002.1, read on the forward strand.
CAGTCTTACCAGATCTTGACGCGCTTGTCAGCTTCCAGGTACATCCCATCGCCTGGCTTAACGTCAAAGGCCTCATAGAATTGGTCCTGGCATTGGGCTTGGACGTTGGCCCGCAGTGGACCTGGGGCGTGGACGTCGACGGAAACGATCATCTTGATGGCCGCTTCCAGGGACTTTTGCGCCCAAACGCGGGCCCAGTTAGCGTAGAATTCCTTCAAATCGTTGCCGCCTTCTTGTTCGCAGGCAGTTACGGCCGCGGTCAAGCCGCCCTGGTCGGCAATGTTTTCAGAGACGATCTGCTTGCCCTTCAAGGTGGTTGGACCAAACTTCAGGCCATCGAACAAGTCAACTTCGGCCTGGGTCCGCTTGGCGAATTCCTTGTAGTCCGCGTCAGTCCACCAGTTCTTCAGGTTGCCGTATTCATCGAACTTGGCCCCGTTGTTGTCAAAAGCGTGGGAGACTTCATGGGCAATTACGGCCCCGATCCCGCCGTAGTTGGCGGCCCGGCTTTGGTCGGCGCTGTAGAACGGCGCCTGCAGAATGGCTGCCGGGAAGGTGATGTCGTTTCTCTGCGGGTCGTAGCAGGCGTTGACCATGTTCCCTGGCATCAGCCAGACCGTCCGGTCAACTGGCTTGTGCAGCTTCTCCAGGCTGTACTTGATGCTTTCCTTGGTCATTTCGCGCTCATTGGAGTAAAGGCTGCCACCTTGGTCAGCCGGCACAACCTGCAGACGGTTGTAGATGTCTTCGATCTTGTCTGGGTAGCCGACTTTAAGGATCAAGGCCTGCAGCTTGACGATAGCCTGCTGCTTAGTAGCTTCGGACAGCCAGTCGTTCTTGGCCAGCCGGTCCTCGTAAACGGCCAGCATCTTGTGAATCATGTCGATGATGTCCGCCTTGGCTTCATCCCCGAGGTACTTCTTCCCGTAGTAGATGCCCACGACTTCGCTAAAGGCACTGTCAGCCAGACGGTAGGCCTGCTTGACCCCGCTGGCCAGTTCTGGCTGGCCGGACAGGGCCTGGCTGAATGGGAAGGCGGCTTCTCTGAAGGCCTGAGACAGGTAGGAAGCAACGCCGTTGATGAATTTGGTCAGGATCCAGCCCTTGATTTCCGTGAAGCTGTCCGCGTTAAGCAGCTGCTCTGCCCCATCCAGGTAGCGGGGCTCAGTGTTGATGATGACGTCTGGCACTTCACCCAGGTACCCTTCCAAGTAGCCCTTCATGTCAAAGGAGCTGAACTTCTCCAAGAAATCCGCGCTCTTCATCGGGTTGTACATGGCTGGGTAGTCAGCCCATTCTTCGCTGGACTTGACGATCTGGGACAGCTTCTTGTCGTAGGCCAAGGCGCCGGCAACGTATTCCGCGGCTTGGTCATCTTCAACGCCAGCCATCTTGAACAGCTGCAGGCTTTGCTTCTTTAACACGTCCAGCAGCTTTTCTGCGTCAGGGCTCTGGTAAGTAGTCGTGTCTGGCAAAAAGGTTGACGGGCCGCCAAAGTAGACCGCGTTAACCTTGGTATTCTTCATGTCCGCGTCGATAGAAACGGAGAACGGCACGGCAAAGCCAGCCTTAGCCAAGGCTGGAGCCTGCCGGTTCAAGTCACTCCAGTCCTTGATGCCTTCCAGGGCCTTTAAGTCAGCTTGAATCGGCTCCGCGCCATCGCTGTCGCGCTTGTCGAAGTCCCGGGCCAGCTTGTAGAGCTCAACGGCCTTGTCCATGTTGGCCAGGTCTGGAACGGCTTTTTTGCCATCGGCAAAGTCAGCGAAGTCGGCCATCAGCCATTTTTCCACGTTGTCAGCAATTTTGACGAAACTCCCCATACTGGAGCGGTCAGCTGGGATTTCCAGCTTGTCCAGATATTCTGAGTTTACGGCCAAGTACAAGTTGTCTTGCGGACGGGCTTGCAGATCTGGGACAGTCGTGTCGCCTGCGCCTCCGCGTACGTTTTGTTTAATCATTATGCCTCCTGAATTGCAATTATCATTATTTAACTAGCAGCCTTGCTGGCCGACGCCACAAGCCGCGCCGGCCGCTGCCTTTTCCTGCTTGATCTTCTCCATGGCTTCATCGGCTTCCGCCGGCCAGATTGGCTCAAAGCCCTGTTTCCGCAGGTAGCCTTCCCAGTCAGTGAAAACCGTCCCGTCTTCCTTGACGCAGGCGGGAATGCCCAAGTCATGGACCGCCTTTAGATGATCAAAGACCGGGTTTGTGTCGCGCAGCTGGATGAAAGCTTTCATCTTTGGCATTGACGCGAAAATATTCACGAACCGGTAGCCGATCCCGTACTTCTTAAAGCTTGCCTCGCAAGCAATGCAGTCCGGACAGATCTTGGTGCCATATACTGTCAGCATAGTTTTTCCTCCGTTTCATCATTTTGTTATCTATTTTACATTTTTGCGGCAAAGAGTGACACCAAAGTGCTTGATCAAGCAAAAAAAGAATCCATTGCTGGATTCTTTTGCGGCTTTGCCGGGGCAAAGCTTTGCTTTTTAAGCTGCTGGCTTTTTCCTACTTATACAGCTGCAGCTTGTCCTTCATCTTGGACCGCAACGGAATCAAGAAAAACAGACAGAGGAAAATGCCGACACTGGCGACGATGAACATGGCCTTGTAGCCAAAGAGGTCGATCAAGGTCCCGCCAAACAGCGGCCCCAGGGCCCGGCCCACCCCGCTGGCCACCAAGGTCAAGCCTTGGTACTTGCCCTTGCTGGTGTATGGCGACATATCGTTGACCAGGGCGGGAATGGCGGAGAAGGCCGTCGATTCGCCCAAGGTCAGGATTGACATGGAGAGCACGAAGCCTGGGTAGGTCTTGGCAAAAATCAGAGTCAGCCAGGAAACGGCAAACATGAAGACGCCAAAGAAGATTTGGTGGTAGATCGTCTTGAAGATTCCCGGGAAGCGGGCCAGGATCAGCTGGACGATCACGATGATGCTGGCATTGATGGTCCACAAGGTTGAGTACAGGTGGAAGGGAATGCCCAGGCTGACCATGTAGACCGACAGGTTGGACTCCCAGTTCATGTACATCAGCCAGGTCACGCCCAAGGTAATGTAGAAGCCCATCGTCATCATGAAGTTGGCCTTTGGCATTGGCTCCGTCTTTGCCGGGGCCTGGCCGGCGGCCTTACGGGCCTTGCGGCGGTCATGGTAGGCAATGATCGGTCTGAACTTGAAGATCGCGATCACGCCGCCAATCGCGTACAGCAGGCTGGCAATAATGAACAAGAGCTCGATCGAATAGTCATACAGGTAGCCCACGATCAAGGTCCCGATTACCACGCCCAAGTTTTGGGCAAAATACAAGATGTTGAAGACGTAGCGGCCCGGGTACTTGCGCAGGCTGGTCGCGATCGAATTGATCACGGCCCCGTCCCAGCCGCCTAGGAAGCCAGTACAGATCAGCCAGAACCAGTAGATGGGCCAACCGTGGAAGAAAGCCATCAAAAGCAAAATGACGGCATCCGTCAGCATCCCGCCCACGATCAATGGATACGGATTCAAGCGGTCAAACAGGCGTCCGCCCAAGGTCGAGCCAACCATGTTGGCGGCACAGTTGCAGAAAAGGACGATCCCGATTACCGACAGGCTGATGCCCAAGCGCTTGTTCAAGTAGACCGAAGTCAGCGGCCAAATAAAGCTGGCCCCGATCCAAGTGGCCAGTTCAGCCAGCAGCAGCCAAGGCAAGCCGATTTCTTTACCGCCCTTTTCACCATGTTGCAATCTCATTTTTTTCTCATCATCCCCCTTTTTACGCATTGCTAAAACTGACAAGTTCTCAAGCTTAGTTTATCAATTAAAAAAACGACTTGCAAAAACAAGTTATTTTAAGTTAACAGCCGCGGAGGTAGGGACTTTTGAGCTTCAGCAGCTCTCTGCTGTGAATAAAAAGGCTTCCAGAAGTTTTATCACTTCTAGAAGCCTTTTATATTCGTTAGGGTCCTTTTCCCAGACTCGTCTTTTCTCCCAAAACCAATGTCTTACATTGCCTTTTATGCTTCCGGCTTCCGTTCTTCCTTCAGCAGGTCAACGATTTCCGCCAAGTATTCAGCTTCTGGCGAAACCTTTGGCGCTTCCTCTTTCTCCTTCTTCGGCGTCAGCTTGTTGATCGCCTTGACCAATAGGAAGATCACGAAAGAAATGATCAGGAAGTTGACCACGGAGTTGATGAATTCCCCGTATTTGAACTTGGTATCACCGATCTGCAGGATCAGGTTGGACATGTCAATCTTGCCCACGAACAGCCCGATCAAGGGGTTGATCAGGTTCTTGACCAGCGAGTTGACGATGGCCGTGAAGGCAGACCCCATGATCACGCCGACTGCCAAATCAACAACGTTGCCTCTGGCAATAAAAGCCTTAAACTCTTTAATCATGATAATACTCCCAAAAATTTGTGCTTTTCAGCATTAATTCCTGTCAAGTATATCATATTTTCTTTAGAGCTCCTTTTTATTGCCCTGCAGGCCGCGGACATGGGTGGCATCCTGAAGGACTTCCAAGACGCCCATGTATTGGCCTTGCTGATCGCGGACGGCAATGTACTGGATGTACACGAAGCGGCCCCGGAGCTCAAACCAGAATTCATGCTTGTCCTTTTTGCCGCTGCGCAGGTCAGCCACGATCTGCTTGACCTTGGCCACGCTCTTGGGCATGTGGATGCTGAAAAGGTTCATCCCCAAGTCATTGGCTGAGTGCGGATAGAAGCCGCAGTTGCCGCCAAAATAGCGGATGATGTCGTCCTTATCGACAAACGCCAGGTCAAAGGGCAGCAGATCCAAAATTGCGGACAATTGATCAAAATTCAGTCCTCCTTGGGCAAACTGCAAAAAGACCTGGCCTAGAGCCGCCGGCCCCTTGCTGGCGGAAGCTGCCGGAGCGACCGGCAATTGAGCATCATAATTGGCTTTTTCATTGCCGCCCAGTTGGCCGGCAAAGGCACTGATCTGCTCATTCCAGTTCTTGGCCAGCTGGTCCAGGTCGCGCGGCTTTTTGGCAAAATCCGCCAGCTCCTGCTGGCTCGGCCGCCAGTTGACCGGCGGATTGATCAGGGTATAGCCAAACTGCGGCTCATCCTCTTTGACCTTGCGCCAGTCATCCGGACTAGCCACGTCAGCCAGCAAAGGAACCATGATGGCCTCTTCCTTGAAGATCATTTCCGTGACCTCCTTGGCCGCCCGCTTGACCTTCCGGCTGAGCTCTTCTCGATCAGGCGCTTCTTCCTCGGCACAGGCTGCCGCCTCCCTGATCCAGCCACGGATGTCATCATCTACGCCCCACATGACTTGCGGCGGGGTAGTAATCCCGTACTTGGTCATCAAGGGGAAAATCGAAATCTCTTTCCGGGCATAGTGCTTGCCAATCGTCCGCAAGTCCGCCAGCTCCTGGCGGATCCTGGCCAAAACCGCGGCCTGCGGGTCTTGGACATACTTGTCCAGGTCCGGCAAAAGGGCATCATTCACCAAGCTGGCAATGACCATGTTCTCCAGCTTGAGCGTGTGCACGGGGTGACCGGGCCGGGCAAAGGCCGGGCTCTCCCTGCTTTGACCAATCGCTCCCCGGAATACTTCCGCGTGCACGGTGCACAGGTTCTGGATCTCAGCCGGATTCAAGCCGCCGGCAATCAAGGCCCGCTCGGCCTCAGTGATTTCACGGACGGAAACTTGGTCAAAAGCTGCCTTAAATCTGGCCTTGGCCTGGTCAAAGTCCCCATCTTCCTGCAAAATGCGGAGGATTTCGGCCAGCTTGGCCTTCCGCTCCTCCAGACTCATTTGTTCAGTCATCAGTCTTGCACCTGGTATCCTTTCGCTTGCAGCTGCTGCTTTACTTCTTCCAAGTCAAAGCCCATGGCCTGGCAGCCCAGGCGCAGGTTCATCACCCGGCCGACTGTCTGCAGCATCCCCGGCTGCTTGATCCGGTCAAAGCCAATCGCCGCCATGTCATCCACAAAGCTGGGATACCGGTCCGCCAAAGTCTTGATCGGCGTCCGCGTATCAAGCTTTTTCGCGGCTGCAGGCGCTGGCGCTGCCTGTTCCTGCCCGCTGATCCCCAGGGCCGCTTTGGCACTGGCTGACAGGCGGGCTGGTGACCAAACGGGGTACCAGACCAGCTTGACGGCTGCCTCCGTGATTCCTGGCACCTGGCACACGGCCGCTTTGATCTGCTGGTCCAAATAATCGCTTAAGGGGCAACCCATGGTCGTCAGCGTCATCGTGACCGTGCAACGGCCAGCTTCTGTGATGTCAACTCCATAGATCAGGCCCAGGTTGACCACGTCCACCAAGAGTTCCGGGTCTTCTACTTCCTGGAGCTTTTCAATGACCTGGTTTGCCAGGCTGAGCTTGTCTGCAATCATGCTTGCCTCCTTTTTAGCGAATCAGCTTGTCCCAGATGACCGGGTGCTGGTCCGGCGTCGCGAAGGACTTCTGCACGTCAATGATTCGCTGGTTGCTGGATCCTCTAAACTGCAGGGTCAAGTCCTTCAAGTTGTCCATAAAGCGGCCATCGACCAAAATATCGATGTTGTGCAGCATCTTCAGCTTGTCAGGCGTCTCCTGGAGCAACTCCTCCCAGGTGTAGCCAGACCAGGACCAGATGTCCTTGTCATGGCCGAATTCCTTTCTGACCCGGTCGATGATCCGGTTGCAGACCCAGGTGTTCAAAAATGGCTCTCCGCCCAGCAGGGTCAGCCCCTGCACGTAAGGCTGGCTGATGTCGTTGATGATCTGGTCTTCCAATTCCTGGGTGTAAGGGCGGCCGTAGTTGAAATTCTGGGCAGCCAGGTTGTAGCAGCCTGGGCAGTCAAACAGGCAGCCTGACACGTACAAGGAGCAGCGGACCCCTTCCCCGTCAACGAAGTTGAAGGGCTTGTAGTCGGCAATCTTGTGCTTGCTGTGGTCCTCCGAAATCCATTCGCCCGGCTTGGGATTCTTGGGCATCCGCTTCATCTTCTTGACCCGCTTGCCTTCCTGGCCGGCCTTCGGCTTGTATTGGTCCGGGTTGACGAAGACCGTTTCCCCGTCAACGCTGATTCTGATCAGGTTGTCGCGGACGTCTGGTCCTTCTTGCTGGTTTTTGTCTTTTTCTGGCATCTTTGTTTCCTCTTTTCAAAAAGCAAAATAGGCAATGGAACAAATCCCATTGCCTATCTCATGCTTGCCTTTTAGTATTGGCTGTTCTTCAGCTTTTCCGCGTTGGCTTCCTCGTCAACCATGCTCAGGCTCATGTGCTTTGCCCGGTGGGCAATTTCTTCATGACGGCCGTGAACCATTGGCCGCTTCAGCGGGTTGCCCAAGTAGCCGCAGGTCCGCTTGACGCAGTCGCAGGTTTCTGGGTTGTGGTTGCCGCATTGCGGGCATTCAAAGCCCTTGGCCGTGGCCTTGAATTCACCGGCAAAGCCGCATTCGTAGCACTTGTCGATTGGCGTATTGGTCCCCAAGTAGCCGACCTTGTCGTAGGCCCAGTCCCAAACGGCTTCCAGGGCTGCCGGGTTCTGCTTCAGGTTCGGGTACTCGCAGTAGTGGATGAAGCCACCAGCCGCGTATGGCGGGTAGTCCTTTTCAAAGTCCAGCTTTTCAAATGGGGTTGGGTGCTTGCGGACATCGTAGTGGAAGCTGTTGGTGTAGTATTCCTTGTCCGTGATGTCCTTGACCTTGCCGAACTTTTCCGTGTCCAGACGGCAGAAGCGGTCAGTCAAGCTTTCGCTTGGCGTGGAGTAGACGCTGTAGTGGTAGTGGTTTGGATCTTCCTTTTCCCACTTGGCGCAGGCATCGTGCAGCTTCTTGACCACTTCCAGGGTGAACTGCTTGGCTTCTGGGTTGTGTTCCCAGTTTGGCCCGTAGAAGACCGTGCCGACCTCGTAAAGGCCGATGTAGCCCAGGGAAACTGTGGCCCGGCCGTTCTTGAAGAAGTCGTTGACGTTGCCGTCATCGCCGACCCCCTTGCCGAAGGCGCCGTATTCATACAGGGTTGGAGCGTTGACCGGCTTAGCTTCAGTAACCCGGTGGGCCTTGAATTCAACGGCTTGCCGGCACAGGTGCAGGCGGTCGTTGAAGATCTCCCAGAAGCGGTCCATGTCCCCTTCGCTCTCCATCGCGATTCTTGGCAGGTTCAGAGTCACGACGCCCAGGTTCATTCTCCCAGAGTTGACTTCCTGGCCGTTTTCATCCTTCCACCCTTGCAGGAATGACCGGCAGCCCATTGGGGCCTTGAAGGAGCCAGTGATGTCGATGATCTTGTCGTAGCTCAAGATATCTGGGTACATCCGCTTAGTCGCGCATTCCAAGGCCAGCTTCTTGATGTCGTAGTTTGGGTCGCCTGGGTGCAGGTTCAAGCCCTTCTTGATCGTGAAGACCAGCTTAGGAAAGATGGCGGTTCTGTGCTCAACGCCCAAGCCTTCGATGCGGACTCTCAGGATGTCCTTTTGGATTTCGCGCTCAAGCCAGTTGGTGCCCAGGCCAAAGCCCAAGGTCGTGAACGGCGTCTGGCCTTGGCTGGAGAACATGGTGTTGATCTCGTATTCCAGGCTTTGCATTGCGTCGTAGATATCCTTCTTGGTCCGCTTCTTGGCAAAAGCCTTGACCTTTTCTTCATCGTCGATGAATTCGCGCCCTTCTTCCAGGTGCTTCTCGTAGTTCTTCTCGGCGAAAGGCGCCAGAACTTGGTCGCAGCGGTCAAATGAGCAGCCGCCGTATTGGCTTGAGGCCACGCTGGTGATGATTTGGGCCACTTGGCTGGTTGCCACCCGGATTGAGTTAGGAACGTCCATGAAGGCGTTGCCGATCTTGAAGCCATGGTTGAGCATGTACTTGAAGTCGATCAGGCAGCAGTTGGACATTGGTGACAATGGCGTGTAGTCCAAGTCGTGCCAGTGGATGTCCCCGCGCAGGTGGGCCTTGGCGATGTGCTTGGGCATCATGGTCAGGCCGACCGTCTTGCCAACCGTCCCAGCCGTCAGGTCTCTTTGGGTCGCGAAGACGTCAGAGTCCTTGTTGGCATTCTCATGGACGATCGTTGGGTCCTTGCGAACCAGCTTGGACAGGCGCTGCTTGGTGTCGGTCTGCTGGCGCCATTCTTCCTCGTCTTCCTGGCGCTTCTTTTCATATTCTTGAGCCTGGCTGCGGTAGCCAAGTTCATTCAGGCTTTCCTTGAAGGCCCGGTGCACTTCTTCGGCAGTGGCCGTGTCAGTGCCCAGCTTGTCGTAAACCTTGCTTAAAACGTCAGCCTTGATGTCTGAGTCGCCCAGACCCAGTTCTTCCAAGACGATTTCCAACTTGAATTGTTCAAACTTAAAAGTCGCACCATCACGCTTGATAAAAGTTTTGGGTTCGTTGGCGAAGACAAGACTCTTCACTTCTGGAGCTGGCTTTAACATGACAATCATCCTCTTCTTAAAAAATATCTTCTTTGTAAACTGAATACGTGCTTGGCAGCTTTGGCAGCTGCTCCCCTTGCTCTTGGCAAGTTAGCCACAAGATAAAGCAGGTCTTGTGGATTGTTTGTGGATAACCCCTATATCTTGGTTATCTGATGGATCTAGCATACCATAAAATACAAGATGTTGTGGTCTATACAAAGCCGCAAAGGACCCAATTCTCAAGTAAAAAATCAGTGCTGACGCCCCTTTGAGCCCGTATAGTTATTAAAAAAGAATATTTTTTATTTTTTGCTTTTTGTAAAGCAGCTTGGACTTTTTTAAATCTAGGTAAAAAGAAAGACGCCGGCCTTAGGCCAGCGTCTAAACAGCAGTTGCTTGCAATTTGCTTTTGCTCAGCTACTCAACTTTTTCGCCCACGATCTGCCGGCGGCCGCCTTCCTTGCCCTGGTACAAGTAGCGGTCGGCCTTGGTCAGCAGGTCGCGCAGGTCCTGGTTGTTTCGCGGGTGACCGAAGCAGTAGCCAATGGTCAGAGTCACGCTGCGCGGCGCCCCATCGATATAGGCGCTGGCCACGCTGTCGGCCATCCGGCCCAATTCCTTGACAAACTGTTTGCGCGTCATGTGATTGGTGACGATCAAGAACTCATCGCCCCCATAGCGGTAAATGTCATTGCCAAAAAAGAGCCGGCCGGTCTGACCCACGATCCGAATGACCTCATCGCCGCACTTATGCCCAGCCAGGTCGTTGAAGTCCTTGAAGTGGTCCACGTCCAGCATGGCCACGCAGAGGTCCTTGTCCACGAAATAGCGGAAGTCGTGCCGGAAGCCGTAGCGGTTCTTGATCTCAGATAATTCATCGATCACGCTCTGCTCGCGCCAGCCGCGGATGTCAAAGTCCCCAATGAACAAGGTTAAAGTCAGCAAGGACATGGTCAGCAGAAAGTTGCTCATCCGCAGATAGATGAATCTGGCGTTCATGGCTCCGGCCAGCAGGTAGATGACTTCAAAAGACACGGTCCACCAGAAGCGCTCCCCTAGTTCCCGCTGGCGGTGCCAAACGGCTCTGAGAGCGCCGTAGAGATAGAGGCAGGCTGCCAGATCCAGGATCCAGTGCCAGGGGCCGTAGACAAAATAGATGTTTGCGACCAGCCGGTAGATCTTGTTCCGGCTAAAAGGAAGCAGCAACGCGGCCATGGCCAGCGCGTACGGCAAGCAGTAGATCAGCCAACGGTCTTTTTTAAGCGGGCGTTCACTAATGGTCAAAAATAAGGCAAACAAAAAGAACAAAAAAGAGATTGAGGCAAAACTGATCTTCTGCACAATGCCGCAGAAAAGCGGCTGCCATGAATTAGCATAAATATCGTGATTGACCATATAAGCCCAGATCAGCTCAAACAATGCTGACAAAAAGACGTTGACGTCCAAAAGCAGCAGGGCAATCGAGCTCCTGCGCTCCAAAGTCCAGGTAAAGCCCCGGCTCAAGCGGACAACGATCAATACCAGCAAAATAATGCAGGCGCATAAGTCAAAGGTCTCGTTGAACTTTCCCGGCGTATAAATCACTTTCGTCCTCCTTCCGCAATCGCTTACACTAGATATTTTACTATATGACCAGGAATATTTTACTATTTTTTTCCGCCAAAAAACGCTAGCGGTCATCACTAGCGTTTTAATGATCTTTACTATTTTGAAAAAATTACTTGTTCTTTTCGAAGTACTGGCCCTTGTTGACTTCAAAGTAGGTCTTGAAGCGCTTGTAGTAGTTGTGGAACATGTACTTCATCAAAAGCCAGCGCTTGAAGGAGCTGTCCTTGTCGTAGAAGACGGTCGTGCCCACCTTGCCGGCTTCAATCAATTTCAAAGCCTCGTCCTTGGCTGGATTTTCCACGGCGTATTCCTTGAAGATCTTCTCCGGAACGCCAAGCCAAAGCATGTGGGTGCTTTCCAGCTTGTTGCCGTAAACGGTCTCCTTGCCCTTCAGGGAGTCTTCCACGTAGTCGTCGATGTACCACTTGGCCAGGTTGTAGCCGTTCAGGGTCACGTAGAAGCTGGAGCGGCCTTGGCGGAGGTTGATTTCAAAGAACTTGTACTGGCCGTCGCGCTCGTCGAACTTGATGTCGAAGTTGGCCATCCCGGTGTAGTTGATCTTTTCCAGGAAGCTTTGCACCGTTTCATAGAGCTTTTCATCGTATGCCGGCAGAATCGCCATGTAGTTGCCGATTGACTGCGGGGTCGGGTCTTCCAGCATTGGGTGGCCCAGGCACATCATCTTGACCTGATGATCCTTATCCACGTAAGCGTTCAGGACCCGCATGTGGGAGTCGTCGCCTGGGATAAAGTCCTGCAGGATCAGGTCTTCCTTGTAGCCGTTGGTGTAGATCTTGCCCACGATGTCTTTGAACTCGGCAAAGTCCTTGATGACAAAGGCCTTCTTGCGGCCTTCAAACTGCACGTCCAGCCAGGAAACCGGGTCTTCTGGCTTCAAGGCCACTGGGAACTGGAACGGCACCTCTTCATAAGAGCCGTCTTGGTAGTCCTTCATGGTGATGATGTGGGTCTTTGGATATGGCAGACCGTATTCCTCACAGACTTCGTAGAAACCTTCCTTGGAAATCAGCTTTTCCAGCATGTCGTAATCGATGTAAGGTACGATGAAGGTTCCTTCCAGCTCCGCCTTGTGCTTGGCCAAAAGCTCAGCGTAGCCGTCCCCGCAGGCGATCAGGATAACTGGCTCTGGGTGGTTCTGGTATTCCTTGATTTTTTCATTCATGACCTGCATAAAGCCAGGGTCTTCCGCAAAGCCCGGGTGGACTTCCACGTCGACGATCTTGGAATAGCGGGTAGCAGCCAGCTGGGTGGCAGCCCAGGCCTGCACCTTGATGCCATATGCTTCATTGAATGAGCGCGCCATGCCGTACACGTTGATGTCGCTGCCCAACAGAATTGGTGTAAATTTAGCCATTGGAAATAACTTGTTCTCTTTCTCTTTTTTGCTTTTTCTTCTCTGCTCGCTTTTTTACTACAGCAGCTTGCCTTGCGCGATCAAGGCTGCTACTTCTGGCTGCACGTGCTGGTACTTCTTCACGGTTTCATCGTAGTCAATGAAGAAAAGCTTGTACCAGACCAGGAAGGTGTAGATGGTCCAGATCTGCCGGCGGTGGGACCCGTCGCCCTCATAGTTTTCGTCCAAGAGGTCCAGGATCTTCTTTTGATCAAAGATGTCGTTCACGAAGTCTTCGCTGAAGAGCTCTCTAACCTGCTTGTAGAAGCGCTCGTCCTGCAGCCATTGCTTGATTGGGGTTGGGAAGCCCAGCTTTGGCCGCTTGGCCCATTCGTCTGGCAGGACCTTTTCTGACGCCTTGCGCAGGGCGTACTTGGTGTCGTACTTGTTGACCAGGTACTTGGTTGGAATGGAGTTGGCCAATTCAGCGATCTTCACGTCCAGGTAAGGCACCCGGAGCTCCAGGGAGTGGGCCATGGAAATCTTGTCCGCCTTCTGTTCAATGTCATTGAGCATGAAGTGGTGCAGGTCGATGTACTGCATCTGCTTGACGTTGTCCAGGTCCTTGACCTTCTTGAAGTCTTCCTGGTAGATGCCGTTGACCGTCAAATTGTTGCGGTAGCTTGGCTGCAAGATGGCGTTGGCGTCCTTAGACGTAAAGATGGTCGGGTAGTCCATGTCGTAGATGACTGACTGGCCCACGTAGAATTCGCTTGGCTCAGCCAGGTTGGTGTACAAGTGGACCTTGCCTGGGAAGTTCGGCATCTTCTTGATCTTGTGGGCCAATTTGATCCGCTTGTTCTTTGGCAGCTGCTTCAGCTTGGAAGTAAAGACCTTGATGACGTTGTTGTGGGTGTGCATCCCATAGTTCACGTAGCCGGCAAACAATTCGTCAGCCCCTTCGCCGGACAAGGCAACCGTAACGTGCTTTCTGGCCAGCTTGCACAGGTACCACAAAGGAATGATTGACGGGTTGGCGTCTGGCTCGTCCATGTGGTACTGCATTTCCGGGAAGTCGCGCATGGCTTCTTCTGAGTCGACCTTGTCAGCGTAAAAATGCCAGCCGTTGATGTCGGACAAGGCCTTGGCCTTGGAAGCTTCATCGTAGGTGCTGTCGTCAAAGCCAATTGAGAAGACTTCGTCAGGGTCCAGCAGGGAGGTCAAGAAGCTTGAGTCCACCCCTTCGCTCAAAAAGGCCCCAACCTTAACGTCAGCGTTGCGGTAAAGGTCAACGGTTTCCTTCAAGTCTTCGTTGATCTTCTTGACCGTTTCCTCAAAGGACAGGCTGTTTTCCTTGTATTCCGCGTCCCAGTACTGGTGGGTCTTCATCTTGCCGTCCTTGTATTCAAACCAGTGGCCTGGCTGGAAGCGGTAGACGCCCTTGAAGAAGGTTTCCTTCAAGTCGTTGTACTGGTTCATCAGGTAAGGCTTGACGGCTTCAGTGTTCAATTGCTTCTTGAAGTGTGGGAATTCCAAAAAGCTCTTCAATTCTGAGCCGACGACCAGGTGACCATCCACGTCTTGGTAGTACATTGGCTTAATCCCAAAGAAGTCGCGGGCCCCGTACATGGTTTGGGTGTTGTTGTCCCAGATGATGAAGGCAAACATCCCCCGCATCCGCTTCAAGATGCCGTCCATGCCCCACTCTTCGTAGCCGTGCAGGATGACTTCCGTGTCCGCCTTGGTGGTGAAAGTGTGGCCGGCCTTGATCAATTCTTCCCGGAGTGGCTTAAAGTTGTAGATTTCCCCGTTGAAGATGATGGCCCGGCTGCGGTCTTCGTTGTAGATTGGCTGGCTACCGCCGCGCAAGTCGATGATGGACAGTCTCCGGAAGCCCAAGGCTACCTTGTCGTTGGTGTACATCCCATCGCTGCTTGGTCCGCGGTGCTTGATGGTAGCCATCATCTTGCCGATGGCCGCTTGCTTGTCATTAATTTCTGGATCATAAAAGGCGACAATTCCGCACATATCTGTTCTCTTCCTTAATTTGTTCTCGTTCTTATTCTTTTGCTTGCTTTTATTGCCGGCTTTCGCCGTTTAAAGTCAACTCTATATTATAAAACAAGGACTCTAATGTTCAAAGAGTCCTTGCCAATTCTTAACCTTATATCAAAAACATCCGTCTTCTGGAAGCAGCTCCATAGCCAAAGACTTTGATCCGCCGCTTCTTCAAGTCGATATTGACGATATAGCCGGCAAATTCGTTCTGGTGGTCAATCTCCCGGTTGAGGTTCTTGTTGTACTTGGTGGTCAGCTGGTGGTTTGGCCCCATCAAGGCTGAGCAGTTGAACAAGATGTACTGGATCCCGTTGATCCGGTACTGGTCCTCCACGTGCCGGTGCCCGCAGAAGTAGGCGATGATCCGGGCATCTTCCACGCCGGTAAAGTCAAAGTCGTTGGTCAGGCGGAATTCCGGCGGCACGTCCTTGCTCGAGTGCATCCGCCCCTTTTCCTTCTGGTTAAAGGCCACCAGCAGCTCGTGCAGGGAGCGCCCGTTGTACTTGAGGGCATTGCCGCCCTTGCGGTTGATCGGGTTGGCGTGGCTCATCAAGACGATCTGCTTGCCGCTGGACTGCTGGAGGATTTCGATCAATTCCTGGATCTGGTCCTCTCTCACGCCCAAAGTAATCTTGACGTCGTACTTCTTTTGCCCCTTCTCATCCAAGCGGTAAGGGATGTCAGAGGTATTCAGGCTGATGACCCGCACGTGCCCGAAGTCAAACCAGGCTACCCCGTGTTGGCGAGAAATGTAGTGAATCCGTGGCTGCTTGTACATGTCCGGCCACATGATCTTTTCAAACTCCTTCTCCGGGAAGGAGGCCTTGAGGTCATGGTGCTCGTCGAACTTGTCGTTTTCATCGTGGTTGCCCTTGATCATCAAGTAAGGCACCCGGGCCGAGCGGAAGGAGTCGCGCAATTTCATCAGCTCGCTTTCGCTGATCAGGCCCGCGTCAGACCCGTCAATCCAGTCGCCCAGGTGGCACTTGAGGTCAAGCAGGCCCAGCTCATCCAGGTAGGAAAACTCGCGCACGTGCATCAAGCCGTTCCAGCCATAGAAGTCCAGGCTGTCCACGTTCTTGAAGTGGGTGTCGGTAATCACGCTGATATTGACTGAATCCTCGCCTTCCCGGATCTCCCGCTTAACGTCAGCGACAAAGCGGCGCAGGTAGTCTTCCACGACATAGCGCCGGCCCGTCTTGCGGCTGCGGAAGGCCTTGAAGCGGTTAAGTTCTGGAATGAACTTCCGGTCGTATTCCGGCGCCAAAATGTCGGTCGACTCGGGACTGAGGGCCTGGTGCAGCACGCCCTGGTCGTCCTTGTACACCGTCAAAGTGAAGGGACGGTCGTCTGGCGTGGCGTCGCGGGCATCGACGTGATACTCGCCCACCGTCAGGTATTTCTGCATTGGATCCAGCAATTCGCCGCCATTCTTGCGCACGGTTCGCGTCTTGGAGGCCCCGATTGCCTTATCGATCATTCCCATTGTGTATTTAAACAAGTCCATTTTTATCCCTTACAGCCTAAAATCACAAAAAGCCGGACCTCAACAACCCGGCTCCTTATTCGTTAAAGATTTTCTGCCAACGCGTGGGCGGCCAAGCCCAAAGACAAAACCGCGTCCTTTGACAAAACGCTCTTCAGATCAGCGTCGGCAATGGCGTCAACCGCGCCGATCACCTTCAAGCCGTAAACCAGGACATGCAGGTCAGTCCGTGGCACGTAGTTGCCTTCGACGTAAGCATTCTCGTGGTTGTAGGTCAGGTTGATCACGTCCTTGTCGACGAAGCCGTCAACGTGGTTGGTCAGAATCCGGTCCTGCAGATCGCCCAGCTTTTGCGTGAGGTTGGTCAGGGTCAGCAGGTGGTCGCTTTCGCTTTCATAGTATTCGTCTTCAGTGCGGTCGAAGTAGCTCGCTACCGGGTAGTTCAAAACGCCCAAAGCGTCGATCGTCTTGTAGACGCGGTCAGTATCCAGCTTTTCTTCGCCGTTAAGAATCTTTTCTTGTGCGTTGGCCAGCTCGTCAGCCAGCTTCATGGTTGCTAATTTGTCCATGTCATCCTCCTTGCAATACTAAACTAATTATAGCAAAAACTTCAGGCCGGTCAGCTAAATTTACCTCGAAAGACGTGATTTCCCCGTCTTCTTCTACCCTGCCTTTGCTATTTGTGCATCGTTTTTCCGCCAATCAAATCGGGAACTTTCCAATCTCAATTTTAGCATGTATGACAGGCAACATCAGATATTCAGCTAATTTTTCTGCTGCTGGCCAAGTTGCCGCCAAAAACAAGATTAAATTAAAATTAATTTTCTCTGGTAATTTTTATTTTTGTGGTTATAATGGAGTCATACATTCAAAAAAGCAATAAAGTGATTATTGCTCTCGTTTTCAATTTATCTCGTTATTATTTACTGTGTTGTTTCGTATCAGCAGGAGGATTATTAAAATGAAGAAAGGTAAATTCTTTGCTGGCGGAGCGGTTGCTTTAGCTTGCGCAGCCGTTTTGTCCGCTTGTGGCTCTAATAAGTCTGCTTCCAGTTCCAAGCCCCAGTCAATTACCTGGATGAATACCGCCGAAATGACGACCTTGGATGCATCCAAGGCAACCGACCAGGCATCATATGAACAAATCAACAACGTCGAAGAAGGGCTTTACCTTTTGGGCAAGAACGCCAAGGTCCAAAATGCTTTGGCCACTTCCACCAAGAACAGTGCCGACGGCAAGACCTGGACTTTCACCATCAGAAAGGACGCCAAGTGGTCCAACGGGGATCCGGTAACCGCCAAGGACTTCGTCTATTCATGGCGCAGAACCATCGACCCGAAGACCGCCTCTGAATATGCCTATTTGTTCAGCGGCATCAAGAATGCCGACGCGATCGTTTCCGGCAAGAAGAAGCCAGCCGCTTTGGGCATCAAGGCTGACGGCAAGTACAAGCTGACCGTTACTTTGGAAAAGCGGATCCCATACTTCAAGCTGTTGATGGCCTTCCCGCTCTTCTTCCCGCAAAACGAACATGCCGTCAAGAAGTTCGGCTCCAAGTACGCGACCTCATCCAAGTACATGGTTTACAACGGTCCATTCAAGCAAGTTGGCTGGACTGGCTCCAACCTGACCTGGAAGCTGGTCAAGAACCCAACCTACTGGGACAAGAAGAGCGTCAAGCTGGACACGGTCAAGTTCAGCGTTCAAAAGACCCCTTCAACCGACTACAACCTGTATCAATCAGGCAAGCTGGACGCGGCCTTCCTGGACGCCCAAGCCACCAAGTCTTTGAAGGGCAAGACCGGCTACACCCAACGCAAGATGTCCACGACCCAATACCTGTCCTACAACCTCAAGAAGCACCCAGAATTCAAGAACAAGAACCTGCGTCTCGCCATCTCCATGGCCATCAACCGCAAGGAACTTGCTTCAACTCTGGGCGGGGCCGCAACGCCAGCTACAACCTTTGACCCAGAAGGCATGACGACGGTCAATGGCCAGGACTACGCGGACACGGTCAAGAATGCCGCAACTGAAAAGGCCACGACTTACAACGTTAAGGAAGCCAAGAAGCTTTACAAGCAAGCATTGAAAGAAACCGGCAAGAAGAAGATCTCCTTCACCCTGCTGGGCGACGACGATGACACGGCCAAGAAGGCAGCTGAATTCGTTCAAAGCCAACTGGAAAACAACTTGGGCATCGACGTTCAAGTTCAAAGCATCCCGAAGAAGACCCGGCTGACCAGAATGATGAACGGCAATTTTGACGTCGTTTCAACTGGCTGGAACGCCGACTTCTCCGACCCAATTTCCTTCCTTGACCTGCAGACTACCGGGGCTTCATACAACTACGGCAAGTGGTCAAACAAGACTTACGACAAGTACGTGGCAGCATCTAAGACGACCGGTTCAGATGCTGACCGCTTCAAGGACCTGGCCAAGGCTGAACAAGTCCTGCTGACAGAACAAGGGGTTACCCCACTGTACCACCCAATCGAAGCTTGGATGATCAAGCCTAGCGTTAAGGGCGTCATCTACAACGGCGCCGGGGCTAACTACAGCTTCAAGTACGCTTACGTAAAATAATAGGAAAGCATTAGCAGCTAACAAAAGAGACTCGCGGCTTACGCGAGTCTCTTTCTTTTGCCTAAAGAAGGCAGCTGGTTCACCGCTTAATTACCTGAAACTATCGCATATCCATTCTTTAATAAAAAAAGCCACGGCAGCTGCCGTGGCTTTTAAAAGAGTTATTATTCAAATCAGCTTAGACCAGCTTCTTCCGGATTGCACCAGAGATCCAGTCGATCAAAACAACCATAACGATGATCCCGAGCAGGATAATCCCGACCCGGCTCCATTGCCGGTAGTTCAAGGCAATGATCAATGGGTAGCCGATACCACCGGCCCCAACCAAACCCAAAACGGAAGCTGAACGCAGTGACACGTCAAAGCGGTAAAGGGTGTTGGAGATGATGGCTGGCATCAAGTCTGGCATCGTCGCGAAGACGGCCACGTTGAACTTAGAGCCACCAACAGACGTAATGGCTTCGCTTGGACCATCATCCAAGCTTTCAATTGCTTCTGAGAAAAGCATGGCCAGCATCCCAACTGAGTGGAAGCCCAAGGCCAATACACCGGCTGGGGCACCTGGCCCTACAGCCTTAATGAACATTAAGGCCAGCACGATTTCTGGGAAAGAACGGATGAAGGTCAAAACGATCTTGCCAGTTTCTGAAACCCAGAACTTCTTGTGCCGGGTGTTGGCAGCCCAGAAAGCAAAAGGAATAGAGATGACGGCAGAAATGAAGGTCCCTAAAAAGGCAATGCACAGGGTTTCCCACAATTGTGAAACCAGGTCTTCGCCTGAGCCATTGTAAACGTATGACCAGTCTGGGTGGAACAAGCCGTAGAAGATGGCCCCGCTGATTTCAGCAGCGGTGTCCTTGATCCCCCCGAAGTCAATCCCAGTACAGGACCAGATCACAATGGCAATCGACAGGATCCAAGTTCCCCACTTCACCACGCGCTGCTTGGTCGTGACTGGCTTTGGCGGCAGTTTTTTCATTGTAGTAGTATTCATTAGCGCATCAACGCCTCCCGTGCCTTAGTTGAAACGAAGTCGATGATCAAAACGACGATGAAGACAACCAAAATGATCATCCCAGTTTGGTTGTATTGGAACATGTCCAAAGTGTTCTTCAGTTGCAGACCAATCCCGCCGGCACCAATGTAGCCCAGGACGGTTGAGGCCCGGACATTGATTTCAAAGGCGTAGAGGGCGTAGCTGACAAAGTAAGGCAGGATTTGCGGCATAACGGCAAACATGACGTTGTTCATGTTGTTGCCGCCAACTGCCTTAATTGCTTCACTTGGACCTGGATCGATGGTTTCGATGGCTTCGTAGAACAGCTTGACGACAACGCCGAAGGTGAAGACCGTCAAAGCGCAGATACCAGCAACTGGCCCGATGCCCACGATGGCAACGAAGATTGAACCCAGCAGCAGGTCGGGAATCGTTCTGATGATGTTCATGATGAAGCGCAAAACGCCAGTCACAACCTTGTTGTGAATGATGTTTCTCGCGATCAAAAGCGAGTAGACGAAAGCCAGGGCAGAACCGATAACCGTACTGATGATGGCCATCTTAATGGTTTCA
Source organism: Lactobacillus sp. 23-2 (assembly GCF_044902225.1). Classification (NCBI taxonomy): domain Bacteria; kingdom Bacillati; phylum Bacillota; class Bacilli; order Lactobacillales; family Lactobacillaceae; genus Lactobacillus; species Lactobacillus sp. 23-2. The sequence goes on from NZ_JAOQBX010000002.1 coordinate 47,656, forward strand.
ACCAAGTACGGGATGGCCGTACCAGCGTATGACCAGTCAGGCTGGGCCATCGCAACGAAGATTTCGCCGAATTGACCAAAGTTGGCGAAAAATTGGCTCAAGCTGGTATTGGTTTCCTGAACAGAGAGGATCAGGCCGACAACCATAAAGATTGCCCAAGCCCAGTTCCACATGCTGAACTTCTTCTTAGGAAGCTTTAACATGTCGCGATCAGTTTCAGACATCTTTTATTCTTCCCCCTTACCATTGCCGCCGTTGTAGATATCGTTAAAGACGCTTTCTGGAGTGTCTTCCATCTTCCCGTCGTAAACGATCTGCCCGGCACGGACGCCGATGACCCGGTGACCGAATTCCTTGGCCAGGTCAATTGAGTGCAGGTTGGCTACAACCGTCATGCCGTACTTTTCATTCAGCATCTTCAAGTCTTCCATTACTTGGTGGGAAGTCTTTGGGTCCAAAGACGCGGTTGGCTCATCGGCCAGAATGATTTCTGGGTCTTGGGTCAGCACACGGGCAATAGCTACCCGCTGCTGCTGGCCGCCTGACAGCTGGTCGGCACGGGTGTAGACCTTATCAGCCATGTCAACGCTTTGCAGGGCTTCGTACGCGCGCTGCTTGTCTTCAGCAGTGAACATGTTGAAGGTCGTCTTCCAAGTTGGGTAGTAAGCCAAGCGGCCAGCCAGAACGTTGCGCAGGACGCTTGAGCGCTTAACCAGGTTGAAGCTTTGGAAGATCATCCCGATCTTGCGCCGCATCAAGCGCAGCTGCTTGCCCTTGGCCTTGGTAATTGATTCGCCATCAATCAAGATGTCGCCTTCAGAAATATCATGCAGGCGGTTGATGGCCCGCAGCAGAGTTGATTTGCCGGCCCCAGAAAGCCCAACAATAACAACGAATTCACCCTTGTTGATCTTGAGGTTGATGTCCTTCAAGCCCACAGTTCCATTCGGGTAAACCTTGGTCACATTCTTTAACTCGATCATCGGCTGTTCTGCCATGAATAATAACTCCTTAAAAAACTGATTATATAAACTGAAATTCTTGTTTGGCCCGCTAAAGGCTAATCATTGAAAATCGTGTCCTACAAAGACTGTGGGGCACGATTTTCACAATTATATTCGATTGAATCTGGATTACTTGTCAGCAGCGATCTTGTCGTACTTGCGGACAATGTTGAAGTCTGAGTCCTTGGCAGGAGTGTAGCCTTCGTGGCTGTAGATGCTTTCGATGATCTTCAGACTCTTCTTGTCCTTGCGCAGTGATTCAAAGGCCTTGGTAAGCTTCTTCCGGAATGACTTGCTCATGTCAGAACGAACTGAGATGGTGTCGTTAGGAATGGCCCTAGTGAAGTAGATTGGCACAACCTTGCTCATGATGTCAGGCTTGTCGGCCTTAACAGTGTTACGTGCGTCTTCGAAGACAAAGGCTGCGTCTACGTCACCGCTCAAAACGTCAAGTACGGCTTGGTCATGGCCGGTAACCGTAACCAGGTTGGCGTTGCCCTTCTTGGTAAGGTCCAGGCCCTTTTCCTTCAATTCAGCGATTGGGAAAATGTAGCCGGCTGATGAAGTTGATGATTGAACGGCAATCTTCTTGCCCTTCAAGTCCTTCCAGCTCTTGATCTTTGAGCCCTTCTTAACCAGGATTTCTGAACGGTATGATCTAACCAGCTTGTTGGTCAGCTTGCCGCCTGGTTGCTTGATGCCGTAACGCAAAGCTTGCAGCAGAACGTCAGCGGCCTTTTGCTTGTGGGCCAGGACGTAGCCATCAGGTGGCAGGAAGCCAACGTCAACCTTCTTTGATTTCATGGCTTCAACAACCGTGTTGTAGTCAGTTGACATTGAGATCTTAACTGGTACGCCCAGCTTCTTGGAAAGGATCTTTTCCAATGGCTTAGCCTTGGCTTCCAAAGTTGAAGCGGCTTGGCTAGGTACGAATTGGATCGTCAATGGGTGGCTCTTTGATGGAGTGTAGCCATTGGCTGATGATGATGATGACTTGCTTGATGAGCAGGCGGTTGCCAAAACGGCAGCAGCTACAGTCACGGCACCAAGCAAAACCTTCTTAAACTTTTTCATGTTTCCCCCTGAAAAAAGTTAAAAGTACAAAGTAACAACAGCGACATAACATATGAGGACAGATACTAAAAACTAGCCTATGTCAGTAGGTGACAAAGACACCCATTCACATAGACTAGTCGCACGTACATATCCTCATAAATTGAACAACAGCAAGGCCCTCCAAGGAGAGAGCCACTGGCGCAAGCATAATGTTTAAAACTGAATTGCGCGTCATGCGTCTCCCTCCTTGTCTGCTTCTGCGTTCATCGAGTATTCTACCAGAAACATTCGTGTTTTAGCAAGATGTTTTCGAACTTTTTCCACAATTTGTTAAGATTTTAAATGCTTTGCACTTATTTGCTATGGTATCAGCCAATAATACAGAAATAATTACGGATGACCAGGTGATTTTTGGGCTAAATCCGAACAAAATTAAATCCAGGTAAAATTCCAGGCAAAAATAAAAGAAGCGCTTGGATCTTCTTCCAAACGCTCCTTAAGCCAGCTTATACTATTTATTGGACTTGGCAGGCATGTTGTCGATATCGGTTCTGACGATCAAGACATCGGCCATCGCGTGCTGGTTGACGTATTCAGTGACAGAACCCATCAGCATCCGTTCAACGGCATTCAAGCCAGTGGCGCCCATCACGATCAAGTTGTTGTGGTGGTCCTTGATGAAGTCGTAAGAAATAATTCTCTTTGGGCTGCCGTAGCGGATGTGATAGTCCAAGTCATCAAAGGCCAGGTTGTCGTGGGCCCATTGCTTCAAGCTCTTCAAGTATTCTTCAGAGTCTTGGGTCATTTGGTAGATCGTGTCGCCGGAAATCAGGGTGTCTTGCATTTCGCCCATGAACTGGCGGGTGTCGATAACGTTCAAAACGTCGACATGGTAGCCATTGTTGGCCGCGATCTTGACTGCCTTGTCAAACGCGCGCTCAGCTGATTCTGAGCCGTCAACGGGTACCAAAATTTTGATTGTGTCTTCAGTCATAGTGCTCATCTCCTGTTATTTAACACGTATTTCCTTGTACCCTTATTTTAGCATAAACTCCATTTTTTATATAAAAGCAAAAGCAGCAAAAAATTGTTAATCGCTTTAAAGCTTGATACAATACTGTCTTAAGCAAGTTTTAGAAAGGACGATTCCATGCAAAACCAACTTTACCGCCACCTGCTCGACGTCAAGGATGGCCGCAATTTCCGCGAACTAGGCGGCTACCGGACCAACTCCGGCCGCAAGATCAAGACCCATAAACTGATTAGAAGCGGGCATCTGGCCGACTTAACCAAGAGCGACGAGCGCTACCTAGCCGGCTATGGACTTAAGTACGACGTCGACCTGCGGACCAGCTATGAGCGCGAGCACCAGCCAGACAAGGTCTGGAGCGGGCTGAACTACTTTGCGGATCCCGTCTTTGACGAAGACTTGACCGATTCCACGATGAGCATCTCCGACATGGCCAGGGCTGGCGGCGAGAACGCCTCCTGGGGCTTCAAGCGCATGCTTAGCGCCTACGAGAACATGGCCACCGGCCAAAATGCCAGCAAGGCATACCGCCACTTGTTTGAGCTCCTGCTCCAAAATGAAAAGGACCATGAAGCAGTCCTCTTCCACTGTACGGCTGGCAAGGACCGGACCGGATTTGGCGCGATCTTGATCTTGAGTGCCCTGGGCGTGCCAATGAAAACCATCGAGCGGGACTACCTTTTTACCAATGAAGTCGTTGCTGACTTCGTCAAGGAAAAGCTGGCCCGCGAGCAAGCCAAGGGAGCCGGACCGGATCTCTTGAACACCTTCCGCGACTTGCAGACGGTCAAGCCCGCCTACTTCAAGCACTTGTTCAAGACCATCAATGCAAGCTACGGCTCAATCAACTCCTACCTGCACCAGCAGATTGGCCTCTCCAGCAGCGACCTGCTGGATTTGCGGGCGATCTATTTGGAAGATTAGGCTAAAGACTTTGAAATCCCCTGCAATCCGACAAACGATTGCAGGGGATTTTTGTGCTGCGTTGGCTTTAGGACACCACGACTCACGACCCACAGCTCTTGAGCCAGCTGCCGGATCGTTGCTACCACTTAGTCGACGGCGGCTTAGAAGCTTAGCCGGCCAGCCAAGAAATCGTAGATTTCCTGTGGCTTAGTCAGGGCAAAGAGCTCCTTTAATTCACTGACTCCAGCCTGACTAAGGTATGTCATGGTTTGCGACAAGAGCTTTGCCTGGCCGTCGGCCTTATCATCTAAAAGCATGAAGCAAAAACCGACTGGCAGCTCTTGCTCAGGATTGACCATGCTTTTGAAAACAATCGGCTCAAGCAGTCTAATCGGTACGATGCGCTGCTTTTTGACGAAACAGCCTTCTGTATGCGAAAAAGCCAAGTTAGGCAGGCCGGCACCCAAATTGCGGCTGTCCAAGCCGGTTGGATAGTCTTCCTCCCTTTGAATAACTTCTTCTAAGAAGCCATTGGCAACCAGTCCTTGCTCAAAGAGCTGCTGGTAAACTTTCGTAAACATTTCCGTCCGGTCGGTGGCTTGGACGACAAAGCAAGTTGCTGGATCCAGAACGCGTTCAGTCATTTTCCGTTCCTCTCTAGTCAAAAAGATGGTAATCATTTATATTATAAGCTTTCTGTAAGTGGTCAAAGCAAGAAACAAGCGATTTTTAATTTTTCTTGCCGCATTTGCTAGCCAGCAGTCCAGCAAAATGGTAAAGTAATTCTAGAAAAAATAATACAATATCTGGCAACAGATATGAAAGGAATACAAGATATGCCAAAGAAGACCATCTACTTCGGGGCCGGCTGGTTCACTGACCGCCAAAACAAGGCCTACAAGGAAGCCATGGAAGCCCTCCAGGACAACCCAACGGTTGACCTGGAAAACAGCTACGTCCCCCTGGACAACCAGTACAAGGGCATCCGGGTTGACGAACATCCGGAATACCTGCATGACAAGGTTTGGGCTACGGCCACCTACAACAACGACTTGAACGGGATCAAGACCAACGACGTCATGCTGGGCGTCTATATTCCTGATGAAGAAGACGTCGGTCTGGGCATGGAATTGGGCTATGCCTTGAGCCAAGGCAAGTACGTCCTTTTGGTCATCCCAGACGAAGACTACGGCAAGCCGATCAACCTCATGAGCTGGGGCGTCAGCGACAACGTGATCAAGATGAGCCAGCTGAAGGACTTCAACTTCAACAAGCTGCGCTTCGATTTCTACGAAGGTGCCGTATACTAAAAAAAGACTACAGCTGACAAAAGGCCTAGCTTCCTTATTTTGGAAGCTAGGCTTTTATTTTGCACTTTTTTCTAAAACTGCCGGGGTGCTGCCAAGGCATTCGGCACCAAGACCTCTGCTCTGAATTCTCCCCCGCCGCTGGCGGGCGCTTGCGGGCTAAAAGTCAGCCGCAGGCGGCCATGGTAAGGCTCCAGAAAGGATTTGACCTTGCCTAAGCCAATCCCTGGCTGGCCGTTTGCCACAATGCTGTCTCCTTCCGGCCCAATTTTGATTTCCTTATCTGTTTGATTAAGCACGGTCAAAAGCATGGTTTTCCCGGAAAACTTCAGCCCTGCCTTAACCCGGTGGTCCGCCGCCAGTGAAGCTGCCTGGCAGGCATTTTTCAAAAGGTTGCCGGCAATGATGCAGAGGTCCAGCTGCCGCAGGGTCAAGTTGCCAGGAATCACCCCAGTCCAGCTGATTTCAACCTGCGGATACCGGGCGGCCAGGTCGCCAATCACGGCATTGATTCCGCTGTTGCCAGTATCGATCAATTGCCGGGTTATCTGGCTGCTGCCAACCAGGTCGTCGATATAGGCGGTCAGTTCCTGGTACTGGCCAGCATGAGCCAGACCCTGCAGGCTGACCAGGTGCTGGCGGGCATCATGGCGAAACTTCTTGGTTTCCTTCTCCCGGGCCAAAAGCGATTCATAGTAGTTTTCCTCAGCCTGGAGCAGCTGCTCTTGCTCACTCATCGCGCCTTTTAATTTCCAAACCTGGAACTGGTCTTGCAAAAGAGCCATGTCCAGCCAGACGGCAGCCCCGGCCAGGCAGGCTTCTAGCACTGGCGACTGCTTTTGCGGGCGGAGATAGGCTTGAAAGTGACCAGCTGCCAGACTTGCCACGCCCAAAACCAGAATTTCCAGAAAAATCAGCAGCCACTTGGCTTTTCCTGGCCAGTTGCCAAAAAGATTTTTGACCTTAGGCGCCAAAAGCAGGTAAACAAAAGTCAAGGCTACAGCAGCTTCAAAAACAAGATCAGCCACGACCACTTCTTGACCGACCAGCTGCTTCAAGCTCAGATCCAGCAGGCTTAAAACTGCATAGCTGCCCAGCTGGCTGAGGTCTTCTTCCTTCAGTGGCCCCAGCAAAGTCCGGCCCAAAGCAAGCAGGGCATAGATCAAAGCTTCATTTAAAAGGCCCAGCAAAGGACCAGCTAAGCCGCAAATTAACAGACCAAAAACATAAATCCCCAGCAGCCAGACCGGCTTGATTTTCTCCTTAAAAAGATAAGTGAAAGCCAGGTAAAATTTGCTGAACTGCAGCAAGATAAAAGCTGTGTTCAAAATCGTCTCGACATCAATAGACAAATTTTTTCCTCCAAAATCACAGCGGCTGGGCATAAAAGCGCAGGTAGTCAAGCCAGGCAGCTTCTACAGCCTTGACCTGGCGGCGAGGAAGCAGAATCGGCTGCTTTAGGCCAGCAAGGTAGAGCTGGTTATGCTTTAGATCGCTGATATGCTGGTAAGCCACGATGTATTGCCGGCTCACCCGGCCAAACAGGGTACTGTCAAGCTGATCTTCCCAGTACTTTAAGGGCTCAGGACTGATTACTTTTTTATCAGCCGTATAAATACAGCTCTGGTCACCCAGACTTTCCAATAGACGGATTTCATTTAAAGGCAGAGCGGTCATTGCCTTATCTGGCAGAGGAACTGCCAGCATTTGCCTGGCCAGGATTTCCTGGTAGGCTGCCTGCAAAACCGAGCTGATATCCTCCTTTTTCCAGGGCTTGAGCAGGTAGCGGAAGGCCCGAACCTCAAAGGCGGAAGGCATATAGCGGTCATAAGCAGTTAAAAAGACCAGCAAATCACTCCGCTTGTCACGGCGCAGGCGGCGGGCCGTCTCCATGCCGCTTGTGCCAGGCATTTCGATGTCCAGGAAGATCAAGTTGTACTTCTTTCCTGCTTCAAGCAGGTCATCCCCGCTCGCGTAGCAGTCGACGCGCGCGGCGTTTAACTCCATCACCAGCAATTGCCGCAAACTCGCGCGTTCTTTTTCTTCATCGTCACAAACCGCGATCCGCAGGCCCAGTTCCTCTTTCATCCTCATCTATCCTTTCCGGCCAATCGTCCGTTTGACTTCTGTTTTGCTCTTTTTGCTTAAAAGCTTTCCATATACCAAAGTATACAGCAGGATAAAAGAAAACTGGCAGATCAGCAGGCCGGCAGGACTTGCTGCGTAAAGGACAAGCAAGATGGCCGTGACCAGAAAACAAACAAGCAGTGCTAAGGCAGCCGCCTCTGCCGCCTGCGGAAAAATGATGCTCCACTTATGCCCGCTGGTAAACAAGGCGAAAACCTTGGACCGGTTGAGCTGAACCCAGGCGCCAGCTTGATAGCTCAAGATGCTGGCCAGCAAAAACAAGAGCAAGATGCAGTTCAGCAGCTGCCACAAGCAGCTCTTTAAGTAGAGCTTGGCCAGCTCCAGCTTGCTTTGGGCGAGCTGCTTCAAGCGGAAGGGCTCTGGCGAGTAAACTTTTGTCAAGCCGCGCCGCTTTAAGGCAGGAATAAGCTTATCTGACTGGATAAAGAAGAGATTGCCTGTCGACAAAGCTGGATATAAAAAGCCATGCATGTCATAAATCTGGCTGGGCCGTTTGCTGTAGATGAGCAAGGGCTTGCGGCAAAGTTGAAAATCTTGCGTTTCATTTAAAGCGGCCAGCTTTTTCCGGCTGGTCAACAAGTGCATCCCTTTCGGCACGGTTTGCCGCTTTGCGGTATTAAGCGGCAAGATTCTACGCAAGAAATTCCGGCTTTCTGCTGGCAAATCGGCCAGGGCAACTTCCTTTAGGTCCTGGCGGCTGAGACCAGCCAGCTTTAAAGCCTGGTCATTGACGAAAACAATGTGGTCATATCCCCCTAATTCAGCTTTTGACGTTTGCATCTGGTCATCCATGATCAAAGACAAAACCACGTTGCCTTGCCGCTCTTCATCTTTGATGAGCGCGAGTTCAGCCGGATAATGCTCTCTCCGGTCCAAGCGGCCGTCATCATCAAAACTGACGGCTGCTGGAACTTGCTGCCATTTTTCCTTTGACTGGTAATTTTCATAGGCACTCTTGGCCAGCAAGGCCGCTTGCGGCAGGGACCAGGCTAACAGCAGCAAGGCTGAGACCTGCAGGCAGCGCAGGGCGATTTTTCCTTGATTTTTTCCAGAACCGCGGCTGACGCGAAATTTGCCCGGCAGCTTCATTAGCAGGAGTGAACAGAAAATCAAGACCAGTTCAATCAACAGTAAAAGAGCAGAATTGTCTAAACTAGATTTTTCACGAAAAATCAGACCAAACAGCAAAATGCCAAGCAGGCTGCCAGCAAGGCTCCAAACAAAGAGACAGGTAAAATTATCCAGGCAGATTTCCAACCTGCTGATTCCGGCCAGCAGGCGAATGGCATCTTTACGATAGCCAAGCTGCAAAGGTAAAAGCAGGCTTGTGATGTATAAAAGCAGGCTGCAGATCAAAGGCAGCCGATCTACTGCATCGCGGCCGAGTCCAAGAGAATACAGAAAGACAAGGGCAAGGAGCAAACTGGAAACAGCAATACTTATTTTATTACGCATGGTCATTCCCCCAGGCAAATTCGCGCGTCACACTTTTGCGCCAGTTTTTCATCGTGGGTGGCGATAAAGACGAGCGCGCCTGCCTGTGCCTGCTTTAAAAGCAAGTCAGTGACCAGCTGGCGGTTGGCCGCGTCCAAAGAAGCGATCGGCTCATCCGCGTAGACCACCTGACCCTGTTTGTATAAAAGGCGGGCCAGGCCCAGCCGCCGCTTTTCTCCGCCAGAAAGCACGGCGGCTTTTTCATGAGCTTGCGTTAAGCCAAGCATTTCCAAGCAATGCAAGGCTTGTTCCTGGCTCTTTTTCGCCTTAGTCAACGAAACGTTGTACAGCAAGCTTTCTTCATCGATGATTCCAGCATCTTGATAGAGAAAGGCCGCCTTTTCACGCCAAAATTTCTCCCTTTTTCCTTCAGGCCAGCTGCTGGCATTCTCACCATTAATCAGAATTCTCCCCTTGCTTGGCAGGCTTAACAAGCCGAGCAGGTTGAGCAGAGTGGTTTTGCCAGCGCCGGACTGGCCAATTAGGGCAACTGCTTGCCCACCATTTGCTTGAAAAGACAAATCTTGAAACAGCAGCTTGTCTCCTGCTTGCGCCGTAATCTGATCGGCAGAAACGCTTATTCCTCTCATTGCGCTGCATCCTCCTTTGTTTCAACATCGCAATTCTATCCCTAAAAGCAGTCCCAAAACCGCAAATGCCGATGAATGGTCATCTATGCCGGTGAATGGCAGCAAAAAAGCCCGCTGACCAGCAGCGAGCTTCGATATTATTCTTCCCAGCGAACTTCCCCATTCAAGTAGGTCTTCGCCAGGGACATGTCATCTTTCAAAATCAAAAAGTCAGCTGGCAGGCCCGGACGAATTGCCCCGCACTTGTCCAGCAGGCCTTGGCTGCGGGCCGGATTGTAGCTGGCCATCAAAACGGCCTCTTCTTTGCCAGCCAGCCCCCAGTCAACCAGGTTCTTCACCCCGTCCTTCAGCTGCAAGACGCTGCCGGCCAGGTTGTCGCCCTCCTTCAGGCGCGCCATCCCGTCCTTGACGTATACCGGCAGTTCCCCCAGCATGTAGTCGCCATCCGGCATCATCCCAGCTTCCATGCAGTCAGTGATCAAAACGATATGGTCCTTGCCTTTAGCCGCCAGCAAGGCCTTGATGGCGCTAGGCGTGACGTGGTGACCATCAGCAATCAGTTCGTTGTCCATGTTCTCCAGAGCCATGGCCGCGTTGGCGATGTTTGGCCGGTTGTGGGAGAAGTCCGGCATCCCGTTAAAGGTGTGGGTAAAAATCGTTGCCCCAGCTTGAGCAGCCGCCTTAGTCTGGTCGTAGCTGGCACTAGAGTGGCCCAGGGCTACCTTGACTCCCCGGCTGACAGCATAGCTTACGAAGGCTGGCGTTCCTGGACGTTCTGGGGCAAGAGAAATTTTCTTCAGCATCCCCTTTGACGCTTCCAGCCACTTGTCCAGTTCTGCCGGGCTTGGGTCCATCATGTATTTTGGATTTTCCGCCCCCGCGTGTTCTTCCGTGAAAAATGGGCCTTCAAAATGGATCCCCTGAATCTTAGCTCCGCTTTCTTCTCCCTGGTGAGCAGCCAGCATTCGGCAAACCTCAGTCAATTGTTCACTGGACGCGGTCACCGTCGTTGGCAGCCAGCTGGTTACCCCGGCGCTCAACAGGGCTTCAGACAGGCGGTTGATCCCCTCCCAGTCGCTCTTCATCACGTCTTCTTTAACAGAGCCGTGGATGTGGGTGTCGACATAGCCCGGTGCCACGCTAAAGCCAGTGTAGTCCACCGCGTCCGGCACTTGGCTGCCTTCTGGCAGGTAGGCCCCGAATTTACCATCAACAATCTCTAAATAGCCACCTTTTTCCCGGCCATTTGGCAGGTAAAACTGATCAGCATGAATGTAATAGCGCATTTTTTCTCCTTAGTAAAACAATCTTTTCCTTCTATTATTCTTAACTCTGTAAGCCTTTTAGTCAATGCTTTGCTAAAAAATGAGCAAAAATAAAACTGCCCGTTTCAGGCAGTTAAAGATCAGCTATTGGATTCTTTGAAGAAAAAGCCCTGCGACCGGACCAGGTCTTCAGCAACTCTCTTCTGCTCATCCGTCAAATTGTAAAAGCATTAGCTTATATTAATTAAAAGAAACATATTTAAGTTTCCGTTCCAATCTGCTTGCTTTCGGCACCCAAACTGGCATTGGCTATTTTTTCCAATTTACCGCCTTTTTGGCTATAATTAGATTAGATATTTCATGATATAAAGGAAAAGAATTATGACTGCAGACCTGCAAAATTCAAGACATCAATTAGGGCGACTGGTTGGCGTCAATAAGCGCGAAAATTATTATGAGCTTCACTACGCGACCGGCGAAATTGCCCGCGTTTACCTGATCGCCAACGGCATCTTCCGCTACTGGTTGGATCCAAGTCAAGAATTTGCCGAGACTGACGACATGCTTGTCCACGGGATTCAGCCCGACCCGCAATGCTTTGCCCGGGCTACGGCCCACGCGACCAGCGACATGTTCATCATTAACGCTGGCAGCTGCAAGTTGATTTTCCAGCAGAAGACGTCTCTCTTCAGCATTTTTGACGAAACGGTCCACCGGACCCGGCTAGCCCAGGCGGCCCCGCTGGAACTGAGCGGCAAGCATGCCATCGAAGTGCTCAAGCAGAATCAAAATGAATATTATTACGGTGGCGGGGTACAAAATGGCCACTTCTGCCACAAGGGCGACAAGCTGCTGGTCAAGACCGATGGGATCACTGGAAAAGACGGCGTCTTAGCCGGCGTGCCTTTCTTCTGGACCAACGCGGGCTTTGGGGAATTGCGCAACACCAAGTCCAAGGGGATCTATGACTTCAGCGCCAGTCATGGGCAAGCTGCCCTCCTGCGCCACCGGTCGCCGGTCTTTGACGCTTTTTACATCATTGGCAATTCTCCGCAAGAAATTCTGAACAAGTACTATTCTTTGACGGGCAAGCCACTGATGCTGCCAAAATATGCCCTGGGACTTGGTCACCTCGGCAACTTCATCGACCCAGTCTGGACAGCTGCTAAAGGCAAGAAGCACGACGCGATCCGCTTTGAGGACAACAGCTACTACTCCCGCGGCGATGCTGATGGAAAAGAGCTGACCTACCACGCTTCCCTCAACGGGGAAGACAAGTACCAGTTCTCCGCCAGAGCCATGATCGACCGCTATCATCGCTGGGGTTTCCCACTGGACTGGCTGATTCCCAACTATGAAGCCAAGCAGAAGGCTGACCATGACAGCTATGCCACTTTTGCCAGCTATGCCAAGGAACAAGGCGTTCACCCTGGCTTTTGGACTGAAGACGACCTGACTCCGCCTAACCATAGCGAAAGCTTGGCCATCGACAATCCAGAAGCTGACCTGAATGAAGCCCGGGAAAACCTGGTCAAGGAAAACCCCAAGCAAAAGCCCCTGGTCCTGGTCAGAGACAGCCTGCGCCCCTTCCAAAGCGGGGCCGTGCTGGCTTACGGCGACATTGGCGGCGACTGGACGGCCATCAAGACCCAAGTAGCCACCCTTTTGGGGGCTGGCCTGTCTGGCCTGCCCTTCTTAGGCGCGGCCGTTAATGGCAAGATTGGCGGCGACAATGCCCAAATGGCCATCCGCGATCTGGAATGGAAGGTCTTTACCCCCCTGCTCTTCGTCATGGATGACCAAAGCCGCTTCAGCAAGACCCCATTTGCCTATAACAATAAGGTAAGCAAAATCATGCAGGCTTACCTGCGCCTGAGAAAGCGGCTCTTGCCTTACCTCTATAACCTGGCCAGACAAGCTCAGGACGGCGAAAGCCTGGTCCGGCCCCTCTTCATGGAATTCCCGCACGAGCAGATCTGCTATGGATCCAGCTTTGGCGATGAATTCATGCTGGGGCCGCAAATCCTGGTTGCCCCAATCGTCAGCGGCAAGGCTGACAGCCAAGGGGTCTCCGTCCGCGACCACATCTACCTGCCAGACAAGCAGACGATCTGGATCGACCTCTTCACGGGCGAACGCCTGATGGGCGGCCGGGTCTACAACCGGCGCAAGTACCCGCTCTGGCAGCTGCCGGTCTTCGTCCGCGGCGGATCCATTTTTAACCTGGGCGACCGCAACTTCGTCTTCTACCCGCAAGGCGACTCCACTTACGTCTCCTACAATGACGATGACCTGCAAGACTACCGCCACAACTGGGCCACGACGACCATCCGCACCCACTTGGCGGAAAGCAGCCTGAAGATCATCATTGAGCCAACTACCGGCTATTACCCAGACCTGGCCATCAAGCAGGGGGCCACGCTCAAGGTCTTCTGCGACCACCACCCGGAGGAAATCCGCCTCAGCGTTGACGGTGAAAGCAGCAAGCTGGAAGAATACGGCACCCTTGAAACTTTGGCCAGAGCCAAGGAAGGCTACTACTACGACAACAAGTTCTCTTGGATGCCGGAATTCACCGACCTTGGCGCTGGTCCGCGCAAGGCCCTGATCATCAAGCTGGCTGAACGCGACATCAAGCAGTCCAAGATCGAGCTCAGCATCAGCAACTTCCACTTTGCCAACGAGCAGCTGGTCCACCAGATCACTGACGCGGCCCTGCGCCTGCCCGGCCGCTTTGAGCTGGACTCCAGCAAGACCAGCGCCCATTCGCTGACGGTCAAGTGGAACCAAAGAACGCCAATGGTGCAGATCGAAGTAAACGGCCTGCTCTACACTGGCATCCCTGGCAACATCTTCACCTTCACTGACCTGGCCGCCAACAAGGACTACAAGTTGCGCCTGCGCTATGAGTCCGGCTACAAGGTTTCTGAGTGGTCCGACTTCATCCAGGCCAAGACCAAGCGGGACCCAAGCGACTACATCATTACTGGCGTGAAGGCCGCCGCCAGTGCTGCCAGCCGCCCGGGACACCCGGTCAAGTACCTCTTGGACAAGCGCGAGGCTACCGACTGGCAGACCGCCCAAACGCCGACGGCCGAAGAACCGGTCACCTTGACCTTCGCCTTCCCGCAGCAGGTGGAGCTGAGCAAGCTGATCTATGTTCCAAGAGCCTTGGACAAGGAGGGACGGCCGCTGAAGATGCGGGTTGAAGTCTCTACCGATGGCCTGACCTTCAATCCATACGGCGGCGACTATGAGTTCAACGCCGACTGCAAGAACAAGGTCATCGGCCTGCGCGGCGTCAGTGCCCAAGCCATCCGCCTGTCAGTCCTGGAAGCGACGGGGACGGGCCTTGGCGCAAGCAGCATCGACTTTTACCGGCCAATCCAAAATTAAGCCAAAAACCGGAAGCATCAGCACGATGCTTCCGGTTTTATTTTTCCAAAATTTGCATTTTCGGCTTGCATTTTATTTTACGCGGATGCTGACCGGTGCTTACAAACCAGCTTGTCATTCACGTGATCCGCGTACAAGGCCAAAAGCGGGTAGATCAGGTACCAAATAAACACTGCCCAAGCGTGCGGAGCCCAAATCCAGCCAATGATGACGGTGACTTCCAAAAGGCCAGCGCAGACCCAGGTAACCCGCTCATTGATCTTAGTGACTGGCAAAGTGCTTAAAGCCAGACACAGGATCAGCTTGCAGCTCATGTTGATCAAGGGGATGGCTACCAAGTCCGGCGGGCCGCCGGCCAGAAAAATAATTTGAATCAGCACCCTCATGGCCAAGCCAATCCCGGCCAGTAAATTGACGAAATGAATGATTTCCGCCTTTTTCATTTTTCTACCTCTATACTATTTCTTTCTCGATTTTTCTTTTACCAAACTTTTTTGACAAATATACACTATCTGTAATACTTAGATTTAGTATATTGCTTTTTCCGATTTCTGGCCAATCTTTTCTTTCCTTATTATTTATTTTCGTTTTTATGCTTTATGAGTACAGCAAAAATCGCTTTGGAAGAATCCAAAGCGATTTCTTTGTGCTGAGAAGGCGAATGATAAAAGTTTAACCCTTGTCCGCACCAGCGGTAATCCCACTGACGTAGAACTTCTGCATGATGATAAAGAGGATCGTGATTGGGATGGCAATGATGACACACCCAGCCACGAATTGTGCAAAGTAGGTCGTCGCGCTGCCTTTTGCTGAGGAAAGCATGTTGTACAAACCATAAGCAATGGTGTAGGTCTTGGCATTCCCGGAGGTAGAAAGGATAATCCCGGAGAAGATGAAGTCGACCCATGGAGCCATGAAAGTGGTCAAAGCCGTGTAAACGATCATTGGCTTGGAAAGTGGCAAACCAATCTGGGTGAAGACCTGCCATTTAGTCGCGCCGTCCAATTCAGCGGCTTCGTCAAGCGACCGGGGAATGGTGTCGAAGAAGCCCTTGGCAACGTAGAAGCCTAAGCCCGCGCCACCAACGTAAACCAGGATCAAGCCGCCCAGGTTCAGCATATTGAAGCCCTTCAGGATGTAGTAGAGGGCGATCATTGACATGAAGCCCGGGAACATCCCCAAGACCAAGGCGATTTGCAGGAATGGCTTCCGGAATTTGAAGCGAAGCCGTGAAAGCACGTAAGCTACGGAGATTTGAATAAAGGTTGACAAAGTTGCGGAAATAATCGCGACGATCAAGGTATTGATGATCCAGTTCAAATATGGATATTCAGGGTTGGTAAAGATCCCAATGTAGTTCGCGAAAGTCCATTTTTCAGGGAAGAAAGTTGAGATAAACCCAGTATCGTTATAGGAGAAACTGGCCAAAACGATCCACACGATTGGGATCAGCCACAGAATTGCCAAAATCGTCAGCAAGAGATATCTGAAGAAAAGCGATAGCTTTCTTTGATGTGCGTAAGATTTCAATTCTAACCCTCCTTAAAGGCAGTCGTGTGCCGGTAAGCGATCAAGGAGACTGTTGCACTCAAGATGAAGATCAAGATGCCCAGAACCGCTGATGCGTTGTAGCGCTGCTGCTGACCGAAGGTCAAGTTGTACAGCCAGTTGACCAGCAAGTCGGTTGAACCAGCACCGTTGTAGTTGTTGTTCATTGGCTTACCGCCAGTCAGCAGGAAGATAACGTTGAAGTTGTTGATGTTCCCGATAAACTGCTGGATCAGGGATGGACCCATCACGAACAGGATCTGCGGGAAAGTAATGTTGTGGAAGACCTGGAAGGCATTGGCCCCGTCGATCTTCGCCGCTTCAATTTGGTCTTGCGGCAGGTTCTGAATAATGGCCATGGAAACCAGCATGGAAACTGGAATCCCGATCCACATGTTGACGATGATGACCGTCAAGCGGGCCATCCATGGGGAAGCTTCGTTGTCGATGAAGTGAATTGGCGAACTGATCCAGCCCCAATGTTGGAGCAGGGTGTTCAGTGGGCCTTGCGCGTCCAGGAATTGGGCGATCAGCAGCAAGGAAACGAATTGTGGGATGGCGTAAGCGATAACGAAGATCGTCCGCCAAATCTTCTTGTGCTTGATCCCCTTGGATTCAATCAAGAGCGCCAAGAGAACGCCGCCCAGGAAGGTGGTTGCCGTCGCGGCAACGGCCCAGATCAGGGTCCAGCCCAGAACTGGGAAGAAAGTACCTGACAAGTCACCGCTCAAGACATTGCCAAAGGCCTTGAAGCCGATCCATGAGAAGCCGATTGGGTGCTGGCGGTCATAGTTGGTGAAGGCCAGCAGGGTCATGAAGACCGTTGGCAAAACCGTAAAGAGGATGATCCCCAGAATAGGAATGAACATCAAGGTCGCGTGCAGGCGCTGGTCAAGCAGGCTGTGCAGCTCTTCCTTGTTGCTTGCCAGCCGCTTGCCTTCCCGCTTGAGCACGTAGTTGTAGCGTACTGACCGCAAGTTGATGACATAGAGGTAGATAAAGCCGATCACCAGGAAGACGGCCAGGACCCCGAAAAGCAGGATCAAGACTGAGTTGTCTGGCTGCTTGGTGATATAAACCCCTTGACTGGAGTCAAAGACGACCTTCTTGGTCTTAACCGCGCCTAAGCTTGGCAATTGGCCCAGGGCATGCAGACCGCTGGTGAACAGCCATACAAAGAAGACGATTTCCGTTGCCAGCAGACTGATCCCCTTTGCCCATTGCTTGTGCTTGAGGGCACTAGCCCCCATCACGAAGAAGGACAGTTTGTCAGCAGCATCCCCCTTGGACCACACCTCTCGATACGTGGCTGCAGGAGGAATGTGTCCTTTTCTCTTAAACATTTTTTATACTCTCCTTCTCAACCATTGGATTGATGATTGCTGTAAAAATTGACTAAAAACGCTAACTAAAACTAATTCAAGCTAACTTACTTCTTAGAAATCTTCTTGTCAAACTTAGCAAGCTGAGCCTTGTATTGTGAAGCCTTGATCTTGCCGTCGTAAGCACCGCTGATCAAAGGAGCTGCACCATCCCAGAAGGTTGCCATTTGTGGCAGCTTTGGCTGCAGAACTGAGTTGCCGCTCTTAGACATTTCGATTACGGCTTCAGCAACTGGGTCGCTCTTAACCGCGCTTGAGGCAACCGCGCTCTTCAAAACTGGGATTTGACCAGCTTCCTTGTGGGCGATCAGTTGTGACTTCTTGTCGGTGATGTAGGCAGCCAATTCTGAAGCGGCCTTAGCGTCAGAGGTGTGTGAGTTGACAGCGAAGCCTTCGATCCCCAAGAATGCTTCGAGTTGGGCCTTCTTGCCACCGACAGTTACCATTGGGTACTTGGCAACGCCGAAGTTCTTGCCCAAGATCTTCTTGATGTTGGCAGCGTTCCAAGGACCATCCATGATAGCGTCAGCGTTGCCCTTCTTCAATTGGTTCAAAGCGTTGGAAGTCTGCATTACGCCCTTGTTGCTCTTTTGCTTGGCAATCCAGGTCAAAGCGTTGACACCATTTTGGCTGTTGAAGGTTGAGCCCTTAAGGTCTTCGCCGTTGTCGCCGTAAAGCTTGGTACCGGCTGAGAAGAAGATTGGCCACATGGTGTAGGCGTTGGTAAAGTCAGTGGCAACCACGCCCTTAGAGGTCAAAGTGTTCCAGTCCTTGACGTCATTAGCTGACAGCTTGGACTTGTTGTAGTAGATCGTGTCGGCTTGTTGAGCGTATGGGTAAGCGTAGACCTTGCCCTTCCAAGTTACGCCCTTGTAGGCTTGGGCAACGTAGTCGCTCTTGATCTTCTTGG
Organism: Lactobacillus sp. 23-2; assembly: GCF_044902225.1. Lineage (NCBI taxonomy): Bacteria > Bacillati > Bacillota > Bacilli > Lactobacillales > Lactobacillaceae > Lactobacillus > Lactobacillus sp. 23-2. The sequence continues at coordinate 65,692 of NZ_JAOQBX010000002.1, forward strand.
TATCGCTTGGTGACAGTGGGTTGATGTAGCCCGCGTTGGCCATTTGCCCCAATTGGTCGTTAGGAACTTCGAAGACGTCCGCAGCCTTGGACGCGTCTTTGCCGACGTCAGTCTTGGCGTTGGCTGAGCCGTTAGGACTTTGGGTAACCTTAACGGAAATGTTTGGATACTTCTTGTGGAAGTCCTTCACGATTGACTTGTAGTAGCCGACTTGTTCGGTGTCAACCCACAAAGTCAATGAAGCCTTCTTGTTAGAATTATTTGATGAACTGCTGCTGCTGCTGCTCCCATTTGAGCAAGCTGATAAACTCAACGCAGCCAATACTGCGGCACTGCTCATGGCAGCTTTCTTCCATAAACTCATTTTTTTCCTCCTAAAATAACATCTGTTAGTTTTCATACCGCCTGCGGCCTTTGCCGCAAGTCTTGGTAAGCTTGATTAAATTAGTTTCCAGCAATTCTTCTTAATTGCTGATCGTTACGTGCGTGTCCTTGTCGAAGAAGTGGGCACTGTTCAGGTTGAAGCCCGCCTTGACGTTGTCGCCAGGGTGGTGGAAGTCGCGGGCGTTTACCACGCCGACGAATTCAGTTCCATCGACGTTCATGTAAAGCTGGCTTGTAGCCCCCAGCAATTCCGAAACGACGACTTCCGCGTCAACCGTTGATTCTGGCCAAGTGTCCAGGAAGGCTTGTTCCATGTGGATGTCTTCAGGACGCAAGCCCATCACCAGCTTCTTGTCCTTGTAGCCCTTCTCGTTCAATTCCTTGGCCCGGCCTTCTGGCAGATGCATCTTCACGCCCTTGCCATCGGAAATGTAGGTCCCGTCAAAGGAAATATCGAAGAAGTTCATTTGCGGTGACCCGATGAAGCCAGCCACGAATTGGTTGACAGGCTTGTTATAGACTTCCTTTGGCGTCCCGATCTGCTGGATCCGCCCGTTGTTCATGACGACGATCCGGCTGGCCAAAGTCATGGCTTCGGTTTGGTCGTGAGTAACGTAAATCGTGGTCGTCTTCAGCTTTTGGTGAATCTTGGCGATCTCCGCTCTCATGGAGACCCGCAGCTTGGCGTCCAAGTTGGACAGCGGTTCGTCCATCAGGAAGATTGGCGCGTCACGTACGATCGCTCTCCCTAAGGCAACCCGCTGTCTTTGACCACCAGACAGGTCGGCTGGCCGCCGTTCTAGCAGGTGGGCTAACCCCAGGGATTGGGCCGCGCTCTTGACCCGCTTGTCGATTTCGCCCTTGTCATAGTGACGCAACTTCAGGCTGAAGGCCATGTTGTCGTAAACGGACATGTGCGGGTACAGGGCGTAGTTCTGGAAGACCATGGCGATGTTCCGGTCACGTGGGCCAACATCGTTCATGACTTTGCCGTCGATGGCCAAGGTCCCCTTGGAAATGTCTTCCAAGCCAGCGATCATCCGCAGGGTCGTGGACTTGCCGCAGCCAGATGGCCCAACAAAGACGATGAATTCTTGATCGTCGATGTGGAGGTCAAAGTCAGACACGGAGTAGTCGGTGGCATTTGGGTATTTCTTATAGATGTGATTTAAGTCAATTTTTACCATTGCTCTTCTACCTAGTCCTCTTCTGTCTATTTTTCAGTCTTTTCAAACACTTTTTCGATTTCGCTCAATTCAAGGGCGCTCGTGGAGCCAACCACGTAGTCCGCTCCCTTGAGCACGACCGGATCCCCGATTCCGACCGCGAATTGGCCAGCAGCCTTGATTGACTGGATGCCAGCTGGCGCGTCTTCAAAGGAAATTACCTCGTCAGCCTTCAAGCCTAGCAGCTCTTGGGCCTTGACGTAGATTTCCGGGTCCGGCTTCCCATGCTTCAAGGTCGCTGGGTCAACCCGGGCTTCGAAGGCATCCTCCAAGCCCAGCTGATGCAGAATCAGCGGCGCGTTCTTGGAGGCTGAGGCCAGGGCCAGCTTCAAGCCTTGCTGCTTGGCTTCGGCAAGAAGCTTGTCCATGTTTGGCAAAATGTCTGCCCGGGTCATCTGCTTGACCGCGTTCACGTAAGCCGCGTTCTTCTTGGCGGCCAGGGCTTCCTTCTCTGCTTCCGTGTATTGGTCTTGCTTGTGGCCAAATTCCAGAATCAGCTCCAGGGAGTCCATTCTTGATCTGCCGCGGAGCTTATCGCCAAACTCTTCCGGAAGATCAATGCCAATGCTCTTGGCCAGGTCTTGCCAAGCTTTCAAGTGGTAGACGGCTGAGTCGGTGATTACCCCGTCCAGGTCAAAGATTAATCCTTTAAGCATTTAGTCTGTCCTTCTTTCAATGCAACTTCTTGATCCCAAACCTTGACCGTCAGGTCAGCACCTGACAGAAGGCTGATCTTGACCTCGTCGGCAACTTCCACGGCCAGGATGCGACCCCGGTAGTTGATCTTGAAGCTGTAGCGCGTCCAGCCCTTTGGCAGGAATGGCGCAAAGCTTACGCCGTCTTCGTTGTAGCGCATGCCGGCAAAGCCTTGCACGATGGCCAGCCAGCTGCCGGACATTGAAGTGATGTGCAGGCCGTCGCTGGTGTCGTTGTTGTAGTTGTCCAAGTCCAGGCGGGCTGTCCGCTTGTACAGGTCCATGGCCTTTTCCTGCTTGCCCAGTTCCGCGGCCAGGATGGCGTGGATTGAAGCACTCAGGGAGCTTTCGTGAACCGTCATTGGTTCGTAGAAGTCGAAGTTCTTTTCCTTTTGTTCCTTGGTGTAGCGGTCATTCAAGAAGTAGATCCCTTGCAAAACGTCGGCTTGCTTGATGAATGGGGAACGCAGGATCTTGTCCCATGACCAGTGCTGGTTCAACGGCAATTGGTCGGCAGGGATGCTGGAGACTGGACGCAGGTCCTTGTCCAGGTAGGTATCGTTTTGCACGAAGATGCCTAATTCCTTGTCTTCTGGGAGGTACATGCGGTCAACGATGTCTTGCCACTTGGCCAGTTCATCGTCGCTTACCTGCAGGCGCTTCTTAGCCGCTTCATCAGCCAGTGGCCAACGTTCCAGGGTGTAGCTGAGCAGCCATCTGGCCATCGTGTTGGTAAACCAGTTGTTGTTGACGTTGTTTTCGTACTCGTTAGGACCGGTTACACCGTGGATCATGTACTTGCCCTTGCGCTTGGAGAAGTGGACCCGGTCAGCCCAGAAGCGGGCGGTCGATACCAAGACGTCCATCCCTTCGTCCTTGACGTAGGAGTCATCGCCCGTGTAACGGGTGTATTGGTAGATGGCAAATGGAATGTCCGCGTTTCTGTGGATTTCTTCGAAGGTGATTTCCCATTCGTTGTGGCATTCAATCCCGTTGAAGGTCACCATTGGGAACAGGGCCCCCTTCAAGCCTTGCTGGCGGGCGTTGTGGAAGGCGCCTGGCAATTGCTCGTGCCGGTATTCCAGCAAAGCGTGGGTGACTTCCTTAGGCGCAACGGCCAAGTACATTGGGATAATGAAGGCTTCCGTGTCCCAGTAAGTGGCACCGCCGTACTTTTCACCGGTGAAGCCCTTTGGCCCGATGTTCAAGCGAGGGTCTTGGCCATAGTAGGTCATGAACAATTGCAAGATGTTGAAGCGGATCCCTTGTTGGGCATCTGGGTCGCCGTCAATGGCAACGTCACAGGATTCCCAGCGCTTGGTCCAAACTGCCTCGTGGTCAGCCAGGTTTTGGTCAAATGACTTAGCCTGCAGCTGGTCCATCAGCTTTTGCGCTTCGGCTGCCTGCTCCGCGTCAGCCACGTCCCGGCTGGTAACGACGATGACGTCCTTTTCCAGTTCGAAGCTTTCGCCTTCGCCCAAATTATAGGTGAAGCTTTCGCTCAATTGCCCTGCGGCCGTCTTGACCGTGCCTTCGACCTTTTCGTTGTTTTCCCGCATTGATTCCTTAAGGAGGACGGTGAATTGTGGGGTGCCGAAGTTGTTGGCCTTGGTCCGCAGCTGAATGCTTCTAGCGTCGGCGTCTTCGCCTAAGGCATCCCAGAAGCCTTCTTCATAGTTGGAGTCTTCATTGTAGACCCGGCCGTTCAAACCGCTAGCTACCGTAATTTTGGCGCTGCCGCTTAAAACGGTGGCCTTGACCTTGATCAAGGCTGCCTGGCGGATGACCACGCTCAAGAAGCGGGTAAACTCAAACTTGACGCGAACATCGCCGCCTTCATAGATGAAGGAGCGGGTCAGCAGGCCTTGGTGCATGTCCAGGGTAAGCTCGAAGTCGCTGATCTTGTTGACGGCCAGGTCCAGCTTGGTGCCGTTGATCGTGATGCCCAAGTCAATGAAGCTTGGCGCGTTCAAGGTCTTGCCGAAGTAGTCCGGGTAGCCGTTCTTCCACCAGCCGACCCGAGTCTTGTCTGGGAACCAGACGCCCGCGTAGTAGGTGCCTTTCAGGCTGTCGCCGCTGTAGCCTTCTTCAAAGTTGCCGCGCAAACCCATATATTCGTTGCCGATTGAGGTCATGCTTTCTTGCAGCCGCTTGTCTTCTTTATTGAAGGTGTGGCTGGTTAATTTCCAGGGATCGATTTCAAAAATGCGTTTCATGTTTCTTTTTTCCTCGCTCAATTGATTCTGACTCAATTATGCCGTTACTTGCAAACGCTAACAAGGACTGATTTGATGTTACCGTTAACAGCTTTTTTACATCATTTCAATCACGTAGCCTTTTGGCGCTAATTTCCCGTCAGCGTACTTTTGGCTCAAAGCCGCGTCAGCCTTGACTTCCACCGGCTGGTCAGTCGTGTTGAACCAAGCTTCGACTTTTTCAGCGCCGGCGCGCTTGACGTGGACCAAACCGTTTTCAGCGACTTCCAAAAGGGTCGTCCCCTGGCTCAGTGTCTTGGCGTGGGCCAAGCGGAACTTGATCAGGCGGCTGACGGCCTCCCAAACGGGGCTGCCTGCCTTGGACCAATCCATTGGCTTGCGGCAGTCCGGATCAGCACCGCCGCTCATCCCCATTTCGGTCCCATAGTAGATGCATGGAGTCCCGGTTTGGAGGAAGGTGAAGGCCAAAGCCTGCAGGGCCTTGTCTTCATCTTCGCCGGCAACGGTCTTGATTCTTGGCGTATCGTGCGAGTCCAGAACGTTCAGCATGACTGAATTGGTCTGGTCCCGGTACAAGAAGAGCTGGTCGGTCAGCAGCTCGGTCATGGTCTTGGCGTCTTGCGTCCCCTTCAGGAAGTGGTCGGAAATCAAGCCGGTGAACGGATAGTTCATGACCCCGGAGAATTCGCCGCCATTAAGCCAGGACTGGCTGGAGTGCCAAGATTCACCCAAGATGTAGAAGTCGGGCTTGATAGCTGCGACCGCATCATGGAAGGCTTTCCAGAAGTGGTGGTCCACTTCGTCCGCTACGTCCAGGCGCCAGGCATCGATATCGAATTCCTTGACCCAATAGGTCGCGATCGTCAGCAGGTAGTCCTGGACTTCCGGGTTGGCGGTGTTCAGTTTTGGCATGTGCTTTTCAAAGGCAAAAGTCTCGTAGCTTGGATCTTCCGGATCATATGGCTCAACCGGAAAGCGGTTGATGTGGAACCAGCCGGCGAAGCGGGACTTGGCCCCATTTTTGACTACGTCCTGCCATTGCAGGGAGTGGTCGCCCATGTGGTTGAAGACGGCGTCAAGCATGACGTGCATCCCCCGCTCATGCGCCGCGTTGACCAGCTGGGCAAACAGCTTCTTGTCGCCAAAGTCAGGGTCGATCTCCAAGTAGTCAATGGTGTCGTACTTGTGATTGGAGCTGGCCTTGAAGATCGGGCAGAAGTAGAGCCCGTTGACCCCCAGCTGCTTCAGGTAGTCCAAGTGGTCCAGCACCCCTTGCAGGTCACCGCCGTAGAAGTCTTCTCTAGTCGGGTGGTCTTCAGGATTCCAGGCCTTGGTGCCGGGGCGGTCGTTTTGCTTGTCCCCATTGGCGAAGCGCTCAGGGAAGATTTGGTACCAGACCGTGTGCTTGACCCAGTCTGGGGTCTTGACCATGTCGATTTCGTGGAAGTAAGGCAGCTTGAAGTAATTGTTTGGATCCTCGTAGGCTGCTTCTTCGTCTTCTCGCAGGCCGCGGTCGCCATAGACGCACTTGCTGCCGTCAAGGCCAATGACCTCAAACAGGTATTGGGCCCGGTGCAAAGGCAGGGTCAGGGTGCCTTCCCAGTAGTCCTGGACCTGGCCATGCCCGGCCAGGGTCAAAGACAATTCCCGCTTCTTTTCCAGCGGCTCATGCACGTCAGCGTAGTAGACGCGGACTTCCTTGATGTCTTTGCCCGTGTGGAGACGAACCTTCATTTGTTCTTTGTTGATCAGGAAGCAGTCTTCGCTTTCTGGTCTGTGTCTCAATGCTGCAGTTTGCATTTGCTTATGCTCCTTAGGTATTTTTTGCTACTGTTCGTTCTTTACTGTGTTTACCTTTTCGTCTAACTTATTCGGCTTTTAAAACGAGGCCGGCAAACGGCATCAGGGTCACTTCCTGGCCCGTGGCCGTCCAATTGCCGGCTTGTAGGACCGGCCGTGGCTTGGCAAATTCAGCCGGCAAGGTGACCTGCTGCTTCTTGGCGCTGAGGGAGACGATCACCAGAGCGTGCTCTTGGCCCAAGTCCCGCTGGTAGGCCACGATTTCCGGGGCCGTGTCAAGCAGGTAGTAGCTCCCGTCAGTAAAGAGGGCTTCCTGCTTGAGCTTCAGCAAGGCCTTGTAGAAGGCCAGCATGCTGTCTGGATCTGCTTCCTCGCTCTTGACGCTCACCTGGTCTTGGCTTTCGCCAGTCAGCCACGGGGTGACGGTGCTGAAGCCATTGAACTGGCTGTCATCCCAAGGCATGGGGCCTCTGGCTGGCAGCTTGTGGGTGGCATTGACCATTTCAAGAGCCGCGGCTGGTGACTTGCCGGCTTTTTTGGCGCTGGCCATGAAGGCGTCAACCGTCATGTCCTTGAAGTCGGCCGCTTTCTCAAAATGCAGGTTGTGCAGACCAAGTTCTTCACCGTAGTAGATGATCGGCAACCCGTGCTCCAGATACATCAGCATGGCCAAAGACTTCTGCTGAACCGCGGTCTTGGCAAACCTGGTGCCCAGGCGGGCCATGTCATGGTTGCTCCAGTACAGGGTCGGCAGGCCGTCCTTTAAAGTCTGCTGCCAAACCGCCTGCGTCTGCTTAAATGCCAGCCAGTCCATGCCCTTTGGCTGGTACTGGTCGCTGTAGGACTCGTCAACCGTGGACTGGTCTTCCGCAAAATATCTGAAAGTGACGACGGAGTCCATCAGGCCGCGATCCTTGGCCGTGTAGTCGTAAGCCAGGTTGACGTTGGCGCTGGCCGCCTCGCCAAGCAGCAGGGTGCCTGGGAAGTCCCGGCGGATGGCCGCGCAGAACGGCCGCAGTCTTTCCTGCACTTCCGGCAGGTTGGCGAAGAAGGGTTCGGCTACCACCGGCTCTTTGCTGGTTGATGGGTAGCTCTGGCGCAGGTCAGCCTTGGCAATGTGAATGAAGGCATCCACCCGCAGACCATCGACCCCCTTGGCCAGCCAGAATTCCGCGGCCTTGAGCATCTCTTGGGCAACCTTGGGATTTTCCCAGTTCAGGTCCGGCATCCGCTTGTCAAACAAGTGGAAGTAGGACTGGCCAGTCCCCGCTGGGTCAGGTTCCCAAACGCTGCCGCCAAAGAAGCTGCCCCAGTTGTTGGGCCGCTTGCCCTGCTTGCCGGCAAAAATATAGTAGTCCCGGTAAGGGCTGTGGGGGTCGCTGACGGCTTCCTTAAACCACGGGTGCTGGATGGACGTATGGTTGAGGACGAAGTCCATGATGACCTTGATCCCTGCTTGATGCAGGTCAGCCACCATGCCTTCAAAGTCAGCCATGCTTCCCAGCTTGCCGTCGATTTGGTAGTAGTCGCTGACATCATAGCCGTTGTCGACGCCCGGGGACTGGTAGATCGGATTCAGCCAAACGGCATTGATCCCCAAGTCCCGCAGGTAGGGAATGCGCTGGCGAATCCCGTTCAAGTCACCGATGCCATCCCCATTGCTGTCCTGGAAGGACTTGGGGTAGATCTGATAGATTATTGCATTTTTAAACCATTCGTCATGTTTGCTCATGTTCTGAATCCTCCGCCTCTAATTAAAGCAGACACTAGGGAGCGCTTACAACGAAGAGACGCATGTTAACGCTAACAAAAGAGCATTCCTGCTTCAGGAATGCTCTTTTAGGTTGACTTAACGCGCTTTCGCGTATTTTTCTCAAGTACTGGCGTTGTTACAAAATGTTACAAATTTAACACGCTTTTTTTAAATGATAAGTCCTACTTGGTCGACTCCGCCACGTCCAAGGTCGGCTCGATGAACATTTCCCCTTGCGGGGCACCGTCTTGGTGGATCTTGCGCAGGATCAGATAGGCCAGCTTCTCGCCGATCTCCCAGAGGGCCTGCTTGACGGTGGTAATCGTTGGCGAAGCGACCCGGTTCAACAGGACCCCGTCAAAGCCGATCACGCCAAAGTCAGCCGGAACGCTGGCCTCGCGGGCTTCCAGCCCCTGCAGCACGCCCATGGCGATCCGGTCGCTGGCACAGACGAAGCAGGTGTTCTTTGGGAATTCGTCCAGGTGCTCCTCGATGAACTGGCGTCCGTCATGGCTGCTGTTTGGCAGACGGAAGACCCGGGGGATCTTCTTGTTCTGCTGCATGGTATTGACGTAGCCGGCTTCTCTTGAGAATTCAAAAGCCTCCTTGACGTCGATCCCGATGAAGACGATGTTGCTGTAGCCGCGCTTTAAGGCGTACTCAGCCGCCATCGTCTCCCCTTGCAGGTTGTTGGTGTCCACGAAGTCGTAGCCGCCGCCGTTTTCGCCAAACAGGACAAAAGGCATCTTGATCTGGTTCAGCATTGGATACTCACCGGTTCTGGCCCCGGTGATGATTACCCCATCTGCCGCGCCCTGGTTGATCTGCTTGCCATCCAGCAGAAGCTGGAGCGTGTAGTTTTCCTTTTTCAGGCCGGTGGCCACGCCAAACAACACGTTGGTGAAGTAGGGGTCCGTGCCGTCAACGTCTTCCAAGATAACAAACTTGACGACATTGGTCTGGTTGGTTGCCAGGGCCCGGGCCGCACGGTTGGGGTGGTAGTTGAGCTTGTGCATGGCATCCTCGACTACCAGCTGCAATTCCGGGGCTACCAGTTCCGGATGATTGATAACCCGGGAAACGGTCATCTTGGAGACGTGGGCCTTGCGGGCAACGTCCTCAAGAGTTGTAGTTCTTTTCACGCCGTGATCCTCCTCTGATCTATCTGCTTACGCGATCCGCGCGACAAAGGCCTGGTACGGGCTTAAAACCGCCTTAGTCAAGGACTTGGGCACGGGAGCGTTGGCTACCAGGACTGACGCAATTTGGTCCGGCAGATCCAGGACCTGCTCCTGGTCTGTCAGGTTGCCGACGACTAAAAGCTGCTCATCGCCTAGGGTCCGCTTATAGGCCATCACGCCAGCGCTGGTGTCCAGCAGGCTGAAGTCACCGTCAACCAGGATTCGGTCGTGATGCCGCAAGGCGATCAGCTTTTGGTAGACATAGAAGATGGAGTCCGGGTCGGCCAGGGCGGCTTTGACGTTGATCGCGGCATAGTTGGGGTTGACCGCCAGCCAAGGCTTAGCGCTGCTGAAGCCGGCGTTCTGGCTGTCATCCCACTGCATCGGGGTCCGGGCATTGTCGCGGCCCTGAGAGTTGATGGACGCGATCACTTGCTTGGGATCGGCCCCAGCGGCCACCCGCTCATTGTACATGCGGACTGATTCAATGTCGGCAACCTCATCAATGGTATCCACGTGCCGGTTGGTCATGCCGATCTCTTCGCCTTCATAGATATAAGGCGTTCCGCGCAGGCAGTGCAGGATCATGGCCAGCATCTTGGCGCTTTCGACTCGGTATTTGCCGTCGTTGCCAAAGCGGGACACGATTCTTGGCAGGTCATGGTTGTCCCAGAAGAGGCTGTTCCAGGCATGCTTGAAGTCCAGGCGCTGCCACTTGGCCAAAACCTGCTTCAATTCGCCAGGATCGACTGGCCGGGTGTCCCATTTTTCCTTGCCCGCCTGCTTGTCCAGGTTGGTGAATTCAAATTGGAAGACCATGGACAGTTCCTTGCGGTCCGGGTCACTGTAAAGCGGCGCGTTGTCCAGCGTTGCCCCCCAGGTCTCGCCAACCGTCAGGAAGTCTTCTTCGCCAAAAGTCTCCCGGTGCATTTCCTGCAAGTAGTCGTGCAGCTTGGGACCGTTGGCCGTAACTCCCGCGTCCGGCTGCTTGCCGATCAGCTCGATAACGTCCATGCGGAAGCCTCCGATCCCCTTGGCGATCCAGAAATTCATCATTTTGTAGATCTTGTCCCGCAGGGCTGGGTTAGTCCAGTTCAGATCCGGCTGCTGCTTGGCAAAGAGGTGAAGGTAGTATTGCCCGACTTGCTCATCGTATTCCCAGGCACTGCCGGAAAAAGCGGACTTCAAGTCATTTGGCCGCTCACGCCAGACGTAGTAGTCGTGCTCTGGAGAATCAGGATGCTTTCTGGCTTCCACGAACCAAGGGTGCTGGTCAGACGTGTGGTTGACCACCAGGTCCATTACGATCCGGATTCCCCGCTTTTTGCCTTCCGCGATCAATTCTTCCATATCGGCCATGGTTCCGTACTTTGGGTCGATCTGCTCATAATCGGCGATATCGTAGCCATTGTCGATGCCTGGAGACTTGTAGACCGGGCAGAGCCAGATGGCGTCAACGCCAAGCTGCTGCAGGTAGTCCAGGCGGCTGATGATCCCTTGCAGGTCGCCAACCCCATCCCCGTTGCTGTCTTGGAAAGACTTTGGGTAGATTTGGTAAATGACCGCGTCCTTCCACCACGGCTCCTTTACTTTAGAAACGCTGTTTCTTTCATTCATGTTAATTGCACCTAATCATATTAAATAACTTTTTCCTACACAATATTCACGCTTTTCTAAAGCGCTCACATATTAAGGCTAGTATAACCAAGCACAAGCCCGAATTCAAGCGGCGCCAAGCTTCACTGTTTTTTAATCTTCAAAAAAGCCGCAGCGGCTTAAAGTAATGATCAATAGTCTTCTTCGTCAGCGTCTTTGCCATAGCCTTCCGGCTCGTACTTGGCAGCCAGTTCCTTCAGGTTCTTGTCAAAGTTCTTGCCTGAGAAGCGGTGGGCCAGCCATTCCAGACTGAGTTCAAGCCACTTTGCCGTATGCCGGCTGCCCTGCCAGCTGTTGTCCTCGGTGGCCAGTTCCGGCGTGGCCAAAGAGTAGCCGTGCAGGCCAATGTCAAACATGTGGGCCTCGCACTGGACATGGTTGGCATACAGGGCGGACTCGTAGGCCATGGTGTTGGTTGGCAGAACGATCGGGTCATTCCATGACTGGAAGATAAAGGTGGCTGGCGTCTTCTCCGTCACGCCCAAAGAAGTGTCGATCAGCTTCTCGTCTTTAGGCAGGGCGCTTTCGGCCTGACTGCCCAGTTCAAAAGCCACCTTGTGGACGTCAGTCAAAGGATAGCCCAAAATCGTCGCGTTCGGCCGGACTTCGTCCCCTTGATAGCCATACTTTTCCTGGTACTTGGCCTCATCAGCCATGTAATTGGCGCCGGTCGCGATGTGGCCGCCGGCGGAAAAACCGATCGTCACGATCCGCTGCGGATCAATCTGGTATTCCGCGGCATGGTCCCGGTAGTACTTGATCGTTGACAGGACGTCAAGACCAGCATCTGGATAGATCTGCCCTTCATCTTGTAGCAGGTTGTAGTTGACGATGCAGGCATTGTAGCCGCGCGCCATGTAGGCCATCGCGATTGGCTCGCTTTCCCGGGCTGACAGGTGGGTAAAGCTGCCGCCGGGAATGACGACCATCAAAGGCCGCTTTTTGTCCAAAGGCGGCCGGTCCGACTTGATCGTGTAGGTTTCGACCGTATATACGCGGTCGTTAAAGTTCTTTAGTTGAATCTTCTTGGTTTCCATCGTTCTTTTTCGCCTCGTCTTTTTTCCTGGACATCCCCCTGGACAAGAGCAAAGTCGCCAAAGGGACGGTCATCAAGACGCCCATCAGGGAGTACATGATGATCAATGCCTCGTTTACGAAAAGTTTATCATTAATTACCTCGCCAAAAGAGTAATGAAGTCTGTAATACCAAAGAAAAAGCGACAAAAAGCTGCCGAACATCCCGAAGATGATGGTGTTCATGGCTGTCCCCAGGACGTCGTAGCCAATGGCACTCCCGCTCTTGAGCAATTCTTCCTCAGTAATGCCCGGCTTGGCCTTCTTGATCTCCAAAATCCCGGAGCTCATGGAGACCGCCGCTTCCGCGACCGCCCCTAAGGCTGAGAAGACCGCGACGGTGATGGCGATCATTTCATAGCTGATCCCCGGCATCTGGGAGTGGCCCAGGAGAATTTCCCCCGCTTCCGGGCCTAAGCCGGCCGCCTGGGCCAGGTACTGGATGCCCGTGATAAAGAGACTGACCAGGGCCAAAACGCCGACAGAGGCGTAAAAAGAGTTCTTAGCCACCGTATAGTCGTGGGTTCCCAGGAAGATGATCGTCACCAGTTTTAAAGGCACGAAAATCAGGGTAATGATGGGAATATTCAAGCCCCAGGAAATCAGGAGGGCAACCAGGATCAGCAGCAGGGTATTGATCAGGACGCTGAAAAAGCTGCGGATCCCGGTTTCCCCGCCGATGATGGTCATCAAGACCGCCAATAATAAAATCAAGGCTCCTAAGCTGCTCATGACGCTTTCCCTCCTTTCCGGCTAAAGCCCAGCTTGATGCGCGCGCGCTGCTCCTTATTCAGGAACAAGAGGCAGCAGGCCGTCGCGATTGGCACCGTCAAGACGATCCCGATCGCTGAGACCGCGCTCTGGGTAGCCCCCAGGTTCATCGTAAAGCTGAACATGGTGCTGATCGTATTGTTGTCCCGCAGGTAAAGGATGCTTTCCGGCAAAGCCTCAGAGATAAAAAGCAGGACCAGGACGTTGATCAAGGGCCCCATGATCTCCTGGCCCATGGTCCGGCCAGCAATCAGCAGCTCTTTCACCGTGATCTCTGGCTTGTGCTGGATCAGCTCGTGCAGACTCGACACGATGTCCGTGGCTTCGTCCATAACGGCCCCCAGCACCCCTAAAAGGGTCTGGGCCATAAAGATTCCCCGCACGTCCTGGGTGGCATAGTCGCCCATTTCATAGTTGAGGTAGCTTTCGCCCGTCAGCTTAATGATCAAGTAGCAGAGGCCAAAGGAGACAAAGACTCCCAAAAGCGTCGCCAGCCAGGTCACCAGCATTTTTTTGCCAAAACCCTGCACCAGCCACAGGCTGAAGAAGGAGAAGACGATATCAGCCAGGGAGAACATCAAGACGATATAGGCCCCGTTGACTTGGACGTCCCACAGAATCAGCAGGTAGAACAGGATCCAGCTGACCGCCATCGACAGGATCAAATGCCAGCTCTTGACCCCCACGACCAGGATCATCAAGGTCAAGGTGACGGTCAAAGTCAGCATTAAGGTCCAGTCCCGCTTAGGCGAGATGATCGCCAAAGTTCCCTTGTGGATCTGGACAAAAATCCGCTGCCGCGGTCGGTACTTCTGGGTGACCAGCTGGGAGGGATAATAGGTATTGACCGTTTTGAAGACCTGTCCCCGGTGCTTGCCCGAGAGGAGCTTGGCGTGCAGGTACTGGCGCCGCTCCTCGTCTTTGTTGTTGTAAATGTCGGTTTCCTTCTTGAGCAGCTTGTCCTTGATCTGGCGGTCCGTAATCATGGCCACGTCGTTGGCATAGCCGACAGTCTTGAAGTAGGTGATCCCCGTTGCCAGCAAGCCCGCCAGCAGGACCAAGGCAGCCCAAAGCAGGCGCCGCTTCTTTAAGCTCATGCTTTCATCCTTTCCAGTTTTCTTTTTGCGCTTTCATTGTAAAACAAACAGGCGGCCGCGTGCGGTCGCCTGTGTTTTTTTAGGAATTAGTTAAGCAATTCCTTAGCTTGAGCAAAAAACTCAATCAGCCTGATTAAAAAATTCGCTTCCACCAAGGACGCTTCTTGGATTTAAGCTGCATATCCGCCAGAGTCCGGTGGGTTGGCGCGGCCTTTTGGGCATGTTCTTGAACCTTGTCCATCAAGGCCCGGTGCACCTCTTCATCCGACCGGTGCATGTCCGCGACCACCCGCTCGCGCTTTTGCTCAGGGGTCAGGGGCAGGTCCAGGTCGGCCTCTTCATCCGCGTCATCAACCGGCAGGTCGGGAATGTCATCCCAGCCAAGCACGTCGTCAGCTGGCGCGGCTGGCTTCTGGGCTTCTTTTAAAGACGACAGCTCCTCTTTCAAGGAGTCGATCACCTGGTTTTGGCTTTCGATGGTCTTTTGCAAAGACGCCACCACCTGAGCTATTTTCTCAGGATTCTCCTTGGCAAAAATCCCCGCGGCCGCCTGCAGCAGGGTCTGGCCAGGCTCTTTTGACTTGGCCACCAGCTGGCGCAGCTTCTCCAGATCCTCTGGACTGTAGAGACGGGCGTTTTTCTGGTGAGCAAAGTAAGCCGAGTTGCCAGTCACTTCTTCCACGATCTTGGAATACTTGCGCAGGGTGTTTTCACTGATGCCAAGCTCCTTCGCCGCTTCACTGGTCTTTTTCCGCTCACTGGTCTCACTCATTTTTATTTCCCGTTTCCCAAAAAATCAATCCTAATCGTGCTTGTGCAACAAGGTCTTCTTGTGCGCGTAGCGTTCTTCAGCATAGTCGATCAAGCGCGTAATCAAGTCCCCGTACGCGATGCCGGCTTCTTCGAACAATTTTGGATACATGCTGATGCTGGTAAAGCCTGGCAGCGAGTTCAGCTCGTTGAAGATGACTTCCCCGTCGCTTTCGCGCAGCATGGAGTCGATCCGGGCCATGCCGCTGCATTCAGTGACTTGGTAGATCTTCAAGGCGTTTTGCCGGACCTTTTCTGCCGTTTCTGCCGGAATCTTGGCTGGAATCTGCAGGGTCGTGGTTGAGTCGTCGCTGTACTTGTTTTCGTAGCTGTACCAAGTGTTCTTGGCGTTGATGATTTGGCCGACGCCAGAAACGATTGGGTGGTCGTTGCCCAAAACGGCCGTTTCCACTTCAGTCCCGACGATGCCTTCTTCAACTAAGACCTTGTCGTCGTACTTGAAGGCTTCCGCCAAAGCATCAGCGTAGTTGGAGTCGTCAACCACGTGGGTAATGCCGACTGATGAGCCTTGGTTTGATGGCTTAACGAAGAGGTTGGTCGTGCCCAGCTTCTTTGCTACCCAGTCGTAGCTCAGCTTTTCATTGTCTGGATCATCATATTCGTAGCGCTTGATGGATACCCACTTAGCGACTGGCACGCCGGCCGTTTCCGCCAGAATCTTAGTGAATTCCTTGTCCATCGTCACGGCAGCCGCCAAGACGTCCACGCCGACGAATGGCTTGTCGATCAAGCGGAAAAGCCCTTGCAAAACGCCGTCCTCACCCAAGTTCCCGTGAACGATTGGAAACAGGACGTCCAATTCCGGACGGTTGGCCAATTCAGCAATGTTGGCCAGGTTGGCTGGCTTGTCGCCCTTGGCGACCGTGTAGCCGTGGTCTTCCAGAACCTTGAATGAGTCTTCTTCACTGGTCAGGTACCCTTCATTGGTGATCCAAATTGGGTGCACGTCGAACTTGTCTTTGTCAATTGCCTTGTAAATGTTGCTTGCCGAGATGATTGAGACTTCATATTCTGAAGAACTACCACCAAAAATCAAGCCAACTTGTTTCTTGTTTGTCATGTTTGATTGTCTCCTTTTTGTCAACTCTATATTATACGTAAAACTAGCCTATTGTGGGCAAGAAAATGGACAATTCTTACCATTATTTAAGAGTTTCGTCATTGAAAGCGCTTAGTGGCAAAAAAGGCTCATAATCGGCTATAATATAAGCTAGAAGGGGGTTGATGATTATGCGCCGCAAGCCAATTTTGCTTACCATTCCGCTCTTGCTGGGCTTCGCCTTGGCCACGCCGGTCAAGGCGGCTGCTTTCACGCCCCAGGAGCTGGCCGAAGTCAGACGCTTCCAGACCGAATACGCGGCTCTGGACAAGACTGCCTACTCCGCGCAGAACCTTTACGCCGTTAAACCATCGCTCAAACAGAACTTCAAGGCTGGGACCCTAAATCAAGCTTACGTTGCCTCCCAGCTGGCTTATATCAACTACTACCGCGACCTGTTTGGCCTGAAGGCCGTCAAGGCCACGGCCTCCGGCAACAAGAACGCGCAGACGACCGCGGCGGTCATGGCCGCCATCAATGCCAACCCGTTCGTCAACCAGCACGGCTTGCCAACGGACAAGCGGCCGGCCTTCATCAGCAAGAAGACCTGGCTGCTGGCCCAGGACGTCTCCAGCGCCGCCAACTTGAACTTCAACGCGTCAAACCAAAGCGCCGGCGACGTGATCACGGACCTATTGACCGACCGCTACAACCTTTCCGGTTCTGACACCGGCCACCGGGCCTGGCTCCTGTCCACCCGCCTGAGCAAGATCTCAGTCGGGGCGGCTTACGGGACCAACGGCTACCGCTACTCGGTCAACCAGGTCCTGAACCTGGGCGACGCCTACGCCAGCCCCAGCCGGGAAATGGTGGCCTACCCTAACGCCGGGGTCTTTCCAATTGAGCTTTTGAACGGGAAGAACATCGCCTGGTCCCTGTACTTCTCCACCAAGTTCTGCAGCAAGACTCCAAAGATCACGGTGACTGACGATGACACCCACAAGACCTACGCGGCCAAGACGGTTGCCAACTACAGCAGCTATGGCTTCGGGAACTTCCAAACGGTGCTCACCTACTACCCGGCCAACTTAAAATTGACGGACGGCCACCAATACACCGTCCGGGCCGGCAATCTGGCCACTTACAGCTTCAAGCTCTTCAAGCAAAGCGACGCCACCCGGTCCTACGCCACTTCCGGGAAGGTTGCCTCCTCAAGCACCAGCAAGTCCAAGAAGGTCTCCCAGAAGGTCTTGAACGACAAGGGCCTGGCCAAGTACCTCTACAAGGTTGGCAAGAACATCTCCACGATCAAGTCCAGCAAGATCACGACGACCAAGTCCGTGACCAAGAAGGCCGCCAAGAAGACCAGCGCCAAGAAAAAGGCCAAGAAAAGCAAGAAGACAGCTGCCAAGAAAAAGACCAAGAGCAGCAAGAAAAAGGCTTCCAGCAAGAAGAAAGCCAAGGCCAGCAAAAAAGCCAAGAAAAGCAAGAAGACCAGCAAGAAAGCGAAAAAATAGCCATTGCCGCTATTGCAGACAGAAAAGAAAGAAAGTTCATGACTCACGATAAGCTAAATTGCATCAGCCACGTGCCGATTTTTAAGAACCTCCCCCTGGACCTGCGCCAGGAGCTGGTCAAGATTTCCACCCACCAGGAGCGCTTCAAGAAGGGCAGCCTGCTCCACTACCCGGGCGACGGGCGCCTGTCAGTCATGTCCCTGGATTCGGGCAAGGCCAAGATCTACAGCCTTAACGCCGACGGCGATGAGCAAATCATCGACGTCATGCAGAAGGGCGACATCAAAGGCGAGGAAAGCCTTTTTGACAGCCACGGCGATGACTTTTTCATTGAGGCCCTGGAAGACAGCACGGCCTGCTCAATCAACAGCCGGGACTTCCAGAACCTGCTCAAGCGATCTCCGGAAATGTCCCTGCATATGCTTAATGAATTTGGCAAGCGACTGGTCACTGCCCAAAGAAATGCCGTCCGCCGCAATTCCCTGGAAGCCGGCCCCCGTCTCTTCGCGACCCTGTGCGACTACGCGGACGAAGCTGGCAGCGCCACCTTCACCCTGCCCCTGAAGAAGAAGGACCTGGCCAGCCTCTTAGGCATCACCCCTGAAACCTTGAGCCGGGAATTCGCCAAGCTCAAGCACGAAGGCATCATCGACCTGCGCGGCAAGGTCGTGACGATCCTGAAACAGGACTAACCCCCCTTCAATCAGCGGTCAAGCAAAAGTGCACGAAAATAGTTACATATATAAAACCAGCTCTCTGCTGTGGCAGGGAGCTGGTTTTTATTTTCTTTATTTCCGTCTTGCTTCTTTGTTTCTGCCTTTTTGACCGCTGGCTCCCCTTAGCTATCGCGCGATGAAGCCTGCCATGGAATGGCGCTGATCACGAAGATGATGGCGCCGGCGATAACGAAGTCCAAGAAGACCCCGCTGGCAATTTCCAGCCAGTAGCCAAAGTCCGCGAAAGCAATCACGGAGGTATCCATCAAAATCGGAATCATGGCCAAAAGTCCATAGACCAGCATCATGAAGAAACCAGCCCACATCAAGCCGGCCATTGCCTCGTGCAGGGCCGACTTAAAGATGATCCGCCCGAAGGCATCGCTCAAAAGCGACTGCAGGGCGATCAAGCAGACCGCGATGGCCAGCAGGTTGATGATGCGGACGATCGTGACGATATTGGCTTCAAGCATGACGCCCGCCAGGTCAAAAGCATTGGCCACAATGTAGGTGGCGGAAGACTTCTGCTTGCCCAGCTTCTTTCTGACGCTGGCCACTTGCGAGGAGTCGGTCTTTTCACTGACCAGGATCACCTTCTTGATGCTGTTGGCCAGGCGCATATCATCCGTATGCAAAAAGTGCCAGCCATACTTGTAGTCGATAATCAGGTCTTCGACCGCTCTGGCCTGCTCATCAGAGATCAGGTTCTCGTCATCGCTGCTGCCGCCAACGATCGTGGCCAGGCGGTTGAAATGGCTGTTGACCATCTTGCTGACGACGACCGTGTTGCTCTCAGACTTGATTGCCCCCTTCATAAAGGCCGGATTGAGAAAAGTCCCCATCGCCATGGCCAGGCTGACCAGCAGGAAGACCAAGAAGGCCATGGGCCGCTTGTACGGTGCCCAGTCGTCTTTATATCGCTGGCTGCTTTCCCTGCGTCTGATCATTCTGGAACTTTCTGCCATCTAAACTACCCCTTAACTGTAAATGGTTTTTCCTTCGTCAAACATGGTGTCGATGGCATGGTGCACATCTTCCGTGCTTGCGTCGTTGATGATGCCATGGCCTTCGGCCAGGACTTCGTCAATCGTGTCCTTGTCAGCGTGCACGAAGCTGAACATCAAAGAGCTAGTCGCGTAGTCCGCCATCTGCTCCGCGTTCAGGTGGTGCTTGCCGCGGTCACGGTAAAGGCGGCCAACTCCGGTAACGATAAACGCGATGCCAGTCCGGATTTCCTGGTAGTTGCTGTATTCCGTGAAGGCATCATGCGACTTCATCCATTCGTCCAGCATTTTGCTCCAGTTGTCCAAAGAAGACTGGTTGGTGAAGGCCTCGGAAATCACACGGTCCAGCCCCTTATCTTCCATCCCCAATGAGGCAATGGTGTAGATCAAAGCCTTGACCCGGGCAAAAGGGTTCTTGGTGGTCGCGTGATAGTTGACGTCGACCTGGTCCCACATCGTGTTGAACAGGTTTCTGACGATATCGCTCATCAAGCGGGCCTTATGTGGATAATAAGACTGCAACAATGATTTGGAAATGCCTGACTTTTCCGCGATCATCTGCAATGATACGTGATCAAAGCCTTGAATTCTGATTAAGCGGAAGGTGTTGTCTAAAATTTCACGCCGCCGTTGCATATTTTTTCTTCTAGCCATCTAAAATTGTCCTTCCTTCAAAAGTTATTTAAAATTATAGCAATCTTTCCGGCCGATAATACATATACTTTAACCTTATTTAAGGAAATAGACAAAGGAAAAGCAAAAAGGGGAATGCCCTGACAAGCCTCCCCTTTTGTTGCTAAATTTGCTTTAGTCTTTGGTGAATCTGTTTTGTTCGTCAAAGATTTCGTGGATTGAACGGTCGTTGTAGATGTGGTCAATCCCCTTGGCCAGCAAGCGGTCAACTGACAGACGGACGATCCGGTCCGGGTACTTGCTGTGCTTGATGGTGTCGGTTACCACGATCTGTTCCAGCGGCAAGCCGTTCAGAACCTTAGTCGCGTCTTGAGACAGCAAGGCGTGGGTGGCAGCGGCATAGACCTTAGTCGCGCCGGCCGCGAAGACGGATCTGGTTGATGAAGCCAGACGGGTGCCAGTATCGATCAAGTCATCGATAATAATGCACTTCTTGCCTTGAACGTCGCCGATCATGTCGTGGACGCTGTCGTCGTATCTTGCCCCGCGCTGGTCAACGATCGCGATTGGCGCGTTGAAGTACTGGGCGAAGTTCCGGGCCAGCTTGGTGCCGCTGTGGTCTGGTGAAACGACAACGACGTCTTCTTCATCCTTGGAAACGATCCCGTTGTCCAGGAAGTATTGGGCCAAAATTGGAATGGCGTGCAGGTCGTCGACTGGCAGGTCGTAGAAGCCTTGGATTTGGGACGCGTGCAAGTCGATGGTCAGCAGGCGGTCAATGCCGGTCAATTGCAACAGGTTGGCAATCAGCTTGGCCGTGATTGGCTCACGCGAGCGGGTCTTGGTGTCGGACCGGGAGTAGGCCAGGTAAGGAACGACACAGTTGACTGAGTGGGCTGAAGCCCGGTGCAGGGCGTCCAGCACGATTTCCAATTCCATGAAGTTTTCGTTGACTGGGTCTTGGACTGATTGAATGACGAAGACGTCGCAGCCACGGACGGTTTCAGCAATGTTGACTTGGATTTCCCCGTCACTGAAGTGGTGAACGGAAGTTTCCAGCAACGGCACGCCCAAAATGTTGGCGACCTTTTCATTCAGTTGCGGGTTGCCGCCCAGGCCGATCAGCTTCATTGGGTGCAGCAAACTATGGATTTCTTCTTTTGATAATGATGTCATCATGAGCCCCTTAGAATCATTCACTAAACTCGTGCTAATTTTATGTCTACGTAAGTATTATATCAAAGGTTCGCCTTTAAGCAGTATTTCTTTGACTAATCCTTGCAAAAATCTTTTATCAGGTCCAAAATCTTCAGGCTGCCAACCGCGTAAGAATCGTGCGTCTGCCGCGGCATCAAGACCAGGCGGCCATTTGGCACCAGGCTGCTGTACCAGCGGACATGTTCGACTTTTACCCAGTCGTTCTCCCCAACCACGCATAAGAGCGGGATCGTGATCTTTTCCAGGGATTCCGGCGTCATGTAGGATTCGGTCAGCTCCACCCGGCTGTCGCGGTCAAACTTGAGAAAGCGTCTGACCCCTTCCGTCAGGTAGTGGTACTTGTGGATCCCATGCCCGTCGATAAAGACCCCGGCCACGATCGCCTTGCCCAACAGGTCGGGCTCCTGGCTGGCCAGCATCATGGTGACCAGACCGCCGGAGTCGTAGCCAAAGACGTAAGGCTTCTCCAGGCCCAGCTGCTTGATGAAGGCCGCCAGGTCTTCCACTTCCGTCTGGTAGTGCTCGGCGATTTCCCCGCTGCTCAAGCCATGTCCCCGCATGTCCAGGGCATAGACCGTGTAGTACAGGGACAGCGGCGCCATGACCTTGCTGTACATCCCCCCGTCCAGGTGGTGGCCATGCAGCAGGATTAGCGGGCGGCCTTGGCCCAGCTTTTGATAGTAGAGGTCAACTCCATTAACTTTGATGATCATCTTTGATTCCCTCGCTTAAAAATTCGCGCGAATACTCGCGCTTTGGGTGGATCTGGCGGATTTCGTGGCTCTTTCTCCAGTTGTGCCAGCTGTTCTTGACCACGATGGAGAGCATCAGGCAGTTGGCCCGGACGATGCTCATTGAGTGCGACCAGCTGACCGTGTGGACGGCGCTGTCCGGCCTTTGCCAGTAGTGGTAGAGCGGGATGGTATTAAAGTAGAAGTTCCGCACCTTGGTCAAATAGTCCACGTTGAAGACCTGGTCCTCCATCAAGTCCAGCTCCTCGTTGAAACGGATATCGTACTGGCGCACCAGGCTGGTCTTGTAGCACTTGTTCCAGGAGTAGCCGCGCACGGAGGAAGTGATGGTTCCCAGGATCTTGCGCAGCCCCTGCAGCTTGGTCAGCATCCCCGCGGCCGCTTTTGGCGCGATCGGCTTGGCCGTGATCTTCTCAGAATCCAGGTAGTAGCCGCAAGCGATATAGTCCCATTCCGGGTGCTCGCTGAACTGCTTGATAAAGTAGTCGGTATAGGCCGGATCAGCCCAGTCATCGCCATCATGAAAGATAAAGTAAGGCGTGTCGACCAGGTCCAGGCCCAGGTTGCGGGCCGCGGCCACCCCTTTGTTCTCCTTGACCACCAGCTTAAAGCAGCAAAAGCGGGCCGCGTACTTTTGGGCAATGGCCACGGTTTGGTCCGTGGAGCCGTCGTCGATGATCAGGAGCTTAAAATTCCGGTTGCTCTGTGCCAGCAGGTGATCCAAGGCTCTGGCAATGTATTTTTCCTGGTTGTAGACCGTCATGATCACGGTCAATTCAGGTTCACCAGTTTGGCTCAAGCGTCTCCCTCCTTCTTGTTCAGCTCATTCATACAATTAAATCAGATCTTCAGCAATTGAATCCATTATAACATCTATGACAGAATTTTTTCGCCAGCCAGGGCAAACATGACAAAGGTCACGGCGGGCGCGACTGTTAATTTTTTCTAAACGTCAGGGCAAAAATAGCCGGATCTAGTATAATAATTGGCGTAAAGGAGAACCAATCATGAAAAAACTAATTACGGCCTTGACTGCCGTCTTGGCCAGCTTCAGCCTTATTGGCTTTGCTGCCGGCCACGCCAGCGCCGCTGCTGACGATGCCGCGCCGGTAATTACCTTAGGGACGTCATTGACTTCTTCACAAGAGAAAGGGACTTTAAACGTATTAAAGGGCGCCTTGAGCGACTCTTCCAGCTATAACACGCTGACCGTCACCGGCAGCGACCTGGTGACCTACCTGAACCCGTCCGGCTCCAGCTTCACCAGCGCTTCCGGCGTCTGGTCCAGCGCGGCCATTGAAAAGACCAGCTCCGGCTCTGGGATCAACGTCAAGATCCTGGATTACAATGGAAGCAATAATATTACGACTATCACTGCTGACCAGTACAAGAACGCGGCCGTGACTGCCGGGATCACCGACGCCAACATTTATGTTACTTCCGCCGTGCCGATCGACGGGTCTGGTGCCTTGGCCGGAATCTACAAGGCCTATGCCAAGGCCGGCAACAAGCTGAACCAAAGCCAGATCAACGCCGCTCAGAACGAAATGGACACCCTGAGCGGGATCACCAAGGAAAACAAGGGCAAGGATGGCTATTCCGACGCGCAATTAAACAATGCCGTTGCCGGAGCCAAGAAGGAAATGGCCGAAAAGGGCTCTGACCTTTCCAAGCAGGACATCATCAATATCGTCAACAACGAAATTAAAGACAACAACCTGGGCAATGTCATCACCAATGAACAGAAGAACCAGATCGTCAATATCTTGATCCAAATCCGCGACTCAGGCGCCCTGAAGTCCGGTTCCTTTAAGCAGCAGGCCGCCAAGGCTATGGATTCCATCCAGAAAAACGCCCAAGGCATCTTTTCTAAATTGAATACTCAAGAGAACCGCAATGCTTTGCAAAAGCTTTGGGATGCCATCGTGGAATTCTTCACCAGCCTGTTTAACTCGAATAAGTAATTACCAATCCCGCCAGCTTTACTTGGCGGAAAACAAAGAGTCTGGTAAAAAATCTAACGAATATAAAAGGCTTCTAGAAGTGTAAAACTTCTGGAAGCCTTTTTAAAATTGGATGAGCGTCCTAAAGCCTTGCCCAAAGTCAATGTCTTAACATAATGACATTGACTTTTTCCCAGACTCTTTATTATTTTTGCTCAGCTTCCATCTTGTCCATGGTGCGGTTGAGCAGGTGGTCAACATAGATGTTGCCGGCATTAACGTCATGCCCCTTAACCCATTTATAATGCAAGTTTGAGAATTTGGCCACTTCGGCATCAATTGCCTTCCACAGGTCCAGATTGGCAATCTCCCCCTTGGCCTTGCGCCAGCCTTTAGCCTTCCAGCCAGCCATCCAGTGCTGAACGCCGTTCAAGACGTATTGCGAATCCAGAGAATAAAGGACTGCCTGCTCCTGCAGCCCTAATTCCTCCAATTTCCGCAGGCTTTCCAAAAAAGCCGTCATTTCCATCTTATTGTTGGTCGCCTGAAATTCGCCATCTGTCCCATCGAACTTCTGCCCGTCCGGCAAGACGATCAGGTAGCCCCAAGCCCCTGGGTCGGTTTCCTTGACGTGGCCGCCTTTATGAACCCCATGGTTGCGGCAGCCGCCATCGGTATAGACGTAAGCCGCGTATGGACCGTCCACCGGCACCGTGACTGCCGGATCACCTGGGTTGACCCTGATTTGGGCCGACCCGGCAGGATTTTTGGCTAATTGGGCCGATTTGCGCTGGATCTTGGCCATGGCATTTTCAAAGGTATTTTCAGCCTTTTTCAGCCCATCCATGGCTTCATCCGCGCTAAAATCCATGAATTCAATGGCATCCATGGGATTGGCAAAGGATTTGAACTCTGCCCCCGGAAAGCCATCAACCTGGGCCTTGGCCTCCTCCCATGAGTGGTAGATGCCCGGCTCGCGGCCCTTGCGTACTGCGTAAAATTTCATGATAAAAATCCTTTCTCTGCTGCTTTTCGATCAATCTGTCTTGCTGGTCTTGTTCGAGAACATGTTATCATAGTTAGGTATCAAGATGGCATTATTGGTTTAGGAGGGAACATGCTTTTTTTCAATTCCAGAAAGTACGCTGAAGAAACTGAAAAGAAACGGCGCAAGAGCCAGGCCGGCCACTCCGTCAACCAAATGATTGCCCTGGGCCTGCTGGCCACCTTTCCGCCCTGCCGGATCTTCCTCAAGCTGCACCGTCCCAAGATTGCCGACCAGGCCGCGGTTGAAGGGCGGCCTGCCGCGGCCGGCGAGCAGGTGCCCATCATCTACATCCATGGCTTCCGCGGCGGGGACTACACGACCAACGTCATGGTCCAGGCAGCCGGTCAAGCCAAGGGGGACAGTCGCTTTTTAAAGGTAGAGGCTGACCTTTTGGGCAACATCCGCTTGACCGGGACCTATACCGGTGACTCTCAGCCAATCATCCAGCTGGCCATGAAGGACCGCTTCGTTGGCTACCAGGGCATCAACTACTATCTCAGCTTCGTGCTGCCTTTTTTAGCCCACAAATACGGCTTCAGCCACTACAGCGCCGTCGCCCACTCCCTGGGCTCGCCCTGCGTGGTCGCCACGGAGATGCGCTTTGCCCAAAAGCCTGGCTTCCCGCGCCTGGCCAGCTGCGCCTTGATTGCCGGCCCCTTCAACGGGGTCATGTACCTGGGCGACATCCCCAACGTCAACCAGCTGACCGAAAGCGGGCGGCCATCAATGATGACGCCCCACTACTCCTACATGCTCCGCCACCGCAAGGACTTCAGTCCCAGCATCCGCGTCCTGAACATCTACGGGAACGTCCTGGACGCGACTAATTCCGACCGCTTCATCTCGGTCGTTTCCGCCAAGAGCATCCGCTACGTCTTGGCCCCCAATGCCCGCTTCTACCAGGAAGTCGAGGTCCGGGGCGAGACGGCCGAACACTCGCAGATGCATGATGAGCCCTTCGTCATCGGCATCCTGGATAAGTTTTTAGGCTTGCAATAATTCACAGGCAAGCGCAAAAATAGAAAGGCCATAGCAAGACCAAAATCACGCGAAATATAGAAAGGAGCAGATATGACAGCTTTCTCTTGGATCGACGTCTGGCACATCATTTTCTTCGCCAACGCGATTCTAGCCCTCTGGACCGTCTTCCACCGCAAGCGGTCGGTTGCTACCTCCTGGGCTTGGCTGATCGTTCTCCTGATCTTCCCCATCGGCGGCTTCATTGCCTACGGCTTCCTCGGCCGGGGAATTTCCCAGGAAAACCTTTTTGCCATCAACCGCCAGAAGCACATTGGCCTCTCCAATGTCCAGAAGATGATCACCAAGGCCCCAGCCAAGATCGACCGGGCCGACAGCTCCCCCAGCGCCAAGATCCTGATCAAGTACCTGGACAAGGACGGGGAGTCGCCCATCACCAAGAACAACAAGCTCAAGCTCTATACGGACGGTCACGACAAGTTCCGCGACTTGTTCAAGGACATCAAGGCCGCCAAGTCTTCCATCAACGTCGAGTACTACACCATCTATAACGACCAGATCGGCAATGACTTTTTGCACCTGCTGATCCAAAAGGCCAAAGAAGGGGTCCAGGTCCGCGTTCTTTACGACGCCTGGGGCTCCTTTGGGGCTTCCAAGGCCTGGTTCAACCAGCTGACCGAGGCTGGCGGGGACGTCCTGCAGTTCATCACCTCCAGGAACATGATCTCCAGAAACCGGATGAACTACCACCTGCACCGGAAGATCGTCGTCATCGACGGGGTCACCGCCTGGACCGGCGGCTTCAACGTCGGCGACCAGTACCTGGGCCGCAAGAAGAAGTTTGGCTACTGGCGCGACACCCACCTGCGCCTGGTCGGCTCAGCCTCCCTCCTGCTGCAGGAGCGCTTCGTCATGGACTGGAATGCCTCGGCCGCGAGAGAAGCGGAGCTGATCTCTTTTGACGAGAAGCTGTTCCCGGATCTGGATGAGCAGGATATCGATGAAGACGACATGGCCGTCCAGGTCGTCTCCGACGGGCCGGACAACGACGAGCCATATATGCGCAACGGCCTGGTCCGCCTGATGATGCTGGCCCGCAAGCGGGTCTGGATCCAGACTCCCTACCTGATTCCGGATGAGGCCATGGTGGCCGCCTGGCAGATCCTGACCGCCTCGGGCGTTGACCTGCGGATCATGATCCCCTGCATGCCGGACCACCCCTTCATCTACCGGGCAACCCAGTGGTACGCCCGCCAGCTGTCCAAGATCGGGGTCAAGATCTATACCTACAACAACGGCTTTTTGCACGCCAAGACGATCATCGTCGATGACAAATACGCCACGGTTGGCAGCGTCAACCAAGACTACCGCTCCTACGACCTGAACTTTGAGGACAACGTCTTCGTCTACGACCGCGGCTTCAATAAAGAGATGGCCGACCAGTTCGAAAAGGACCTGGAAGCCTGCACCCACATGACGCCAGAGATGTTCGACCAGCAGTCCCACTTCATGCATGCCCTGCAGAGCTTCTCCCGCCTCCTGTCGCCAATTTTGTGAAAAAATATGAAAATATGAAACTACTTTCATA
The DNA here is from genome assembly GCF_044902225.1 of Lactobacillus sp. 23-2. Lineage (NCBI taxonomy): Bacteria > Bacillati > Bacillota > Bacilli > Lactobacillales > Lactobacillaceae > Lactobacillus > Lactobacillus sp. 23-2. The sequence goes on from NZ_JAOQBX010000002.1 coordinate 92,812, forward strand.
GTGTTTTGAAAAAGTGACCATTTTTTGATCCGTTTTCAAGAAAACACTTTCTTTTTACCAGGTCCTTATGATAGAATTGACAAATCAGCATTTTAGCCGCAATGCGCGCCAAGCAATAGCACCCCACGGTTAAAATGTTTTTTTATGTGTTTGTCGTGTTTTTATTGATGTCAATTCACAAGATTATAAGGAGCAAATAGTAAATATGGGTATTTTTGTCGGACTGGTCCCAGCCTTTGCCTGGGGCGTCCAATCAATCGTAATGCAGAAAATCGGCGGCAAGTTCACCAACAAGGTCGTGGGCATGACCATGGGGACCTTCCTTTTCGCGGTAGTCGTCAGCTTGATCAAGACCCCGCAGCACCTGACGGGCAACCTGCTTCTGGGTTCCGTGCTTTGCGGGATCTCCTGGACTATCGGCCAGCTGCTGCAGGTCAAGTCCTTCGACATCTTTGACGTGTCCCAGGCCATGCCGATCAGCACCGGCCAGCAGCTGGTAGGGACGGCCCTCTTCGCCGTCTTCTACTTCCATGAATGGACCAAGACCTGGCAGCTGGTCCTGGGCGCGGCCGCGATCGCTTTGATCATCTTTGGGATCATCTCCCTGTCCTACTCTGAAAATAAGGACGCGGCTGGCAGCAGCCTGCAAGGCTTGATCTTGCTGACTATTTCTTCTGTTGGCTTCGTGGGCTACGCCGTCTTGCCGCGGATCTTCAACCTGAACGGGTGGGAGATGCTGCTGCCGCAAAGTCTGGCCATGTTCCTCTGCAGCCTGATCTACTCCCTGACCGTTGACCGCAAGGACACCTTCAACAAGGAATCCTTCGCCAACATCCTGACCGGGCTCTGCTTCGCGGTAGCCAACCTGGCCCTCCTGTTCTCCAACCAGTTCAACGGGGTGGCTGTCGGCTTTACCCTGTCCCAGCTGAACGTGGTCATTGCCACCCTTGGCGGCATGTGGATTCTGCATGAAATGAAGACCCACAAGGAAATGCGCCACACCCTGCTCGGCCTCTTGCTGGTCGTGGCTGGGGCCATCATGATCGGCCTGACCAAATTCTAAGAAAAAAGCGCCTTCCAAAGTTGTTCTTTGGGAGGCGTTTTCATATTCCATAAGTTTATCTTTTATATTAAAATTATCATTATCTTTAGACAATCTTAACCATTTGCAAGGAGACGGTTGCCATGCCCCACAACAAGGCCCCATGTGCTTTGGCCAATTTTTGGAATCAGCAATGCATTTGATTTAACTATTTTGGAGAAAAAGCACAAACAATGATCGAAGAAAAAGATAAAAACTACATGGGCTGGGTTACCCTGTCGATGTTCGTCTACCTGACGGTCATCAGCTTTGAAGACCCCTTCTACCCATACCAGGAATACGGGCTCTTCGTCCTGGTCCTCTGGCTTTTCATGCTGGTCTTCTACCAGCTGCCTTACACCCTGATCGCCACCCAGCTGGGCATGGCCTATGACGGAGAAGAAGAAGGGGGGATGTCCTCCTGGATCCGCCGCGGGACCGGCAGCGACCTGCTTGGCTACGCCACCGCCTGGATGTATTGGGCCCAGACCATCCCTTACCTGATCGACTGCGCCAGCTCCGTAGTCGTTTCCGTTTCCTGGGTCGTCCTGGGGAACAAGTCCCTGGGCGACAAGATGTCGCCTTTGGTCTTCAGCCTTTTGACCTTTGCCATCGTCTTGGTCTTTATTATTTTTGACAACGTGGTCAAAAATGCCCTGGACGCGACCTCATTATGGGGCGGGATCGCCATGGTAGTCATGACCCTGGTCTTCTTTGTCATGATCATCTGGTCCTTGACCCACGGCGGCCATATCGCCACCAAGCTGACCTGGGACAACATCAAGCCCCACCTCAGCGTTCACTACTTCTCATCCGCCAGCATGCTGATCTTTGCCATGTCTGGGGCGGAACTGGCCTCACCGTATATTTCCCGCTTGAAGAAGCCAAGCCGTGACTACCCGAAGGCCATGTGGCTTCTGTTCATCGTGACGGCCGGCATGGTCATCCTGGAAACTTTGGGCCTGGCCGTCCTGTTTGACGCCAAGCACATTCCAAACGACTTCAAGATGAACGGGGACTACTACGCCTTCCAGCTCTTAGGCCAAGAAGCCGGCATGGGCAACTCCTTGATGTACATGTACTCCATCGTCTGCCTGGTAACCCTGCTGGCCCAGATTGCCGCCTTGATCGACGCGGCCAGCCGCTTCCTGGCGTCTGACACGACTGTCCAGTTCATGCCGCGCTGGTTCTTGAAGAAGACCAAGACTGGCCGGCCAATCAACAGCTACATCTTCACGGCCGCCACGACCTTGATCCTGGTCCTGCTTGGGGGCACCCTGCCGGAGATCAACGACTTCGTCAACTGGCTGCTGAACCTGAACACCATCGTTTCCCCATACAAGACCTCCGTGGTCTTCGTCTGCTTCTTGATCCTGCGCTACAAGCACAAGACCTTCCCGAAAGGCCAGTACGTCTTCATCAAGAACCGCAAGCTGGCCCTTGGGGTCGGCTGGTGGTGCTTCCTTTTGACCTTCATCTGCGCGACCATGGCCTTCCTGCCGCAAAACGGGGTGGTCGGGTCCGCCAACTGGTTCAAGCAGCTGTGGATGAACATCGTGGTCGTCATCTTCCTCTTTGGGACCGGCCTGGTCCTGCCGCTCTTGCGGAAGCTGGAAGTGGCCCGCGACAAGCGCAAGGCTGAACAATAAGCAGCAATATTTTAATCAACAGTAAATGTGCCAAAAAGGACATGACCTACGCGAAAGCGTTCTGGGTCATGTCCTTTTCTTCTGTATTGCTTTTTTGTCTAGCCTATCTGGCGGAGGTCGATGCTGACGCCGCTGTTCAAGTGGCGGAGCAGGAACTCGTGTACCTCGCTGGCCTGCTTGTCAAAGCGCATGTAGTAGATCTGGTGCTTGGCCGTTTCCAAGGCCGCCAGGGAAATGTCGCCCACGCCGGCCGGCGGCGCGGTCAAGACCACGTGAATGATCTCATTGTAGCGCAGGGTTCGGCGGAAGTAGCCGCTGAGCACTACCCGCTTGCTTCCCAGGCCCGAAACGGCATCAACCAGGCAGGTCAGGATGAACAGGGCCAAGAAGACGTTGAAGCCCGGCTCCCCAATGTCCAGGTAGTCCCAAGCATAGCCAATCCAGATCAGCAGCACTGGAAAAACAATCGCGGACCAGCGGTAGCGGGCTTTCAATTCCAGCGTTGCCTGCCAGTACCAGCTGTAGCCAGCGTAGGCAGCCAAAAGGACGTCTATCACTATGTAAAACATCGAATCAACTGTCATTTTTGCCACCTCTTTTGCTTTTGTTAAGCACATTATAGCAAACTCGGGGTTTATAATTGAGTTAACCGCTCAGTAACTAGTTTAAGAAAGGATAAAACATGGACCAACAACTTTTGCAAGAATTCAAAGCAGACTTAAGTGCCGCCCGCCATCCAGTCTTCCTGACCGGTGCCGGCGTCTCAACCCACTCCGGCATCCCTGACTACCGGTCCAAGACCGGGATCTATAACGGCGTCAGCGAGCCGCCGGAAACGATTTTGAGCGAAGATACCCTCTTCAACCGGCCGGAGCTCTTCTACAGCTTCGTCATGCAGAACATGTACTTCCCAGAAGCTAAGCCCAACCTGATTCATGAAAAAATAGCCGCGATCTGCAACGAAAAGGGCTACCTGGTCACCCAGAACATCGACACCCTGGACGCCAAGGCCGGCAACCGCCACGTCACCGAATTCCACGGCAACCTCTACGACATCTACTGCAGCAAGTGCCACAAGCAGCTGACCTACGAGGATTATGCCAAGGGCTACCGGCATGAATGCGGCGGGATCATCCGGCCAGGCATCGTCCTTTACGGGGAAGGGATCAACCCTGACAACATCAGCAATTCCGTCAACCACATTGCCAACAGCGACATGGTGATCATCGTCGGCACCAGCTTCGTGGTCTACCCCTTCGCCGGCCTGCTCAACTACGCGCCAGCCAGCGCCAAGCTATGGGCCCTTAACCTGACCGAGATTCCGGCCACCGGCATCAAGCAGCTCACCGGCGACGCCTTGGACGTTTTCAAGCAGCTTTAGCTTTTCTGCCTGCCGTTTTCAGCTTCAAGATATTCCTTCAGGGCGACGGCCTGGTTGTGGTCAAGATTCTTGGCCGCGAACAGGAACAAGACGTCGCCCTGTTTCAATTGCTCTTTGAGCAAGTCCCTGAAGTCAGCCATGGCCGGATTCTGGTCCAGCTCCTCGAAGTACTTCCGCTTGAATTCCGGGTACTTCGCGTCTTCATGGCCAAACCACTTGCGCAGGTCATTGCTTGGCCCCAGCTCCTTGGCCCACAGGTCCAGCTTGGCCCGCTCCTTGCTCATGCCCCTGGGCCACAGGCGGTCAACGAGGATCCGGAAGCCCGCTGGCTGCTCTGAATCATAGATTCTGACTAATTTGATTTCTCCCATCTTGTTACCTTCTTTGCTTTGGATTCTAGACTCTTTATTTACTTTTTTACCAATTTGGTCAAAAATAATATCGACTAAAATAAATTATATTCCTAATGGAGTCTAACATGAACTACCAAGACTATTTTTCCAGCATGCCCACGGCGAACCTGGCCAAAGACCTGCTCGGCCGCCCTTTCAGCTACTTTGACGGACAAGAGCGCCTGGGCGGCTATATTGTGGAAGCTGAAGCCTACCTGGGCAAGCAAGACCGGGCGGCCCACTCTTATGCCGGCCGCCGCAGCCAGGCCAACGAAGGCCTTTATGGACCGCCAGGCACCATCTATATCTACTCCCAGCGCCAGTACTTCTTCTTTGACGTGGCTGCCCAAGCCAAAGATGAGCCCCAGGGCATCTTGATCCGGGCAATCGAGCCAGCCTTTGGCCTGGAGCGGATGATCCAGAACCGAGGCAAGGACGGCGTCCTCCTGACCAATGGCCCGGCTAAGCTGATGCTGGCCTTGGGGGTCAATTCCCGGGCCTGGGACTGCCAGCCCTTGAGCCAGTCGCCCTTTGCCATTGACCTGGACCCGCGTAAGCGCAAGGCCGCCAAGCAACTCATTGCCGCGCCCCGGATCGGGATCAACCAGTCGGACCCCTTCTGGGCTAGCCAGCCCCTGCGCTTTTTCGTCGCCGGCAATCCTTACGTTTCCGACATGAAAAAGCGCGACTATGATCCAAACCGCGGCTGGCTGTGAAGAATATGGCTTTCTGTTATCCACTTATCACTTTTTGTCAAAGTAAGCGTTATCTTGGCTTGACAGATTATTAAAAATATGTTAGCCTTTTCTTAGTTAGAAATTATTATCCAATACAATAGAGGTTGCGATTGTTCACGAACACGGGCTGAATCCACGAATCGATGCAGAAGCCTGGCAGTAAGGGATATCGCCGAAACCAACGGCTTGGTCGTGCAAGACGCTGGTTGGGCTGCGGGAGAAGATCCCGTAGACTGTCCTGGCCCTGCCAGGGAGTGCTATGATTTTTGGTATTAAATACTGAATTTTACCACCCTCATTGTTCAAGCAGTGAGGGTGTTTTGCTTTCGCTTTTATTGTATTTCATATCTGTGTATATTATGGAGGTTTTATACAGATGAAGTTAAAGAGAAGCTGGATCAGCGCGGTCCTGGCCTTGGTCCTGACCCTGGCCACGGGCATCGCCCTTTCACGGCCAGCCAAGGCCGACAGCGACACGCTGAAGATCGGTATGGAAGCCAACTATGCTCCATACAACTGGACCCAAACGACCAAGGCCAACGGCGCCGTTAAGATCGACGGGACCAGCTCATATGCCAACGGCTACGACGTCAAGATCGCCAAGATCATCGGCAAGAAGCTGGGCAAGAAGGTCATCGTGGAAAAGACCCAATGGGACGGGCTTTTGCCAGCCCTGACCAGTGGCAAGATCGACCTGATCATCGCCGGGATGAGCCCAACGGCAGAACGCCGCAAGGCCATCAACTTTACCAGCCCTTACCGGACGACCAACTTCGTGGTCATCATGAACAAGAACAGCAAGTACGCTGACGCCAAGTACCTGACTGACTTCAAGGGGGCCAAGCTGACCGCCCAGCAAGGGACCTTGCACTATGACCTGATCAAGCAGCTGCCAGGCGCCAAGCGCGAGCCAGCTTCCAAGGACTTCTCCGCCATGCGCGAATCTCTGGAAGCCGGGACCATCGACGGCTACGTGGCTGAAGACACGGAACTGACTTCCTTCAAGATGGTCGACCCCAACATCATCGGGGTCAACCTGTCCAAGATGAAGGGGCTGAAGGTTTCCGTCAGCGACGCTGAAGTTTCCATCGGGGTCAAGAAGGGCAACGACAAGCTTTTGAATGACGTCAACAAGATTCTGGCCAGCATCCCTGAAAGCAAGCGCCAGGCCTTGATGAAGGACGCCGTGCACCAGCAGCCGCAGACCAACACCAAGAAGGAAAACTGGCTGGTTTCCATGATCAAGAACTACGGGAACATGATCCTCGAAGGGATTGGCATGACCCTGCTGATCTCCCTGGTCGGCACCATCGTCGGCTTCTTCATCGGTCTTTTGGTCGGGATCGTCCGGACCATTCCAGAACCGAAGAAGAAATTCAAGCGCGGCCTGCTGGCCTTCTGCAAGTGGCTGCTGTCAGTCTACGTTGAAGTCTTCCGGGGCACGCCAATGATGGTACAGGCCGCGGTTATCTACTACGGGGTAGCCCAATTCTGGCACTTGAACATGAACAGAACCTTCGCGGCCTTGGTCATCGTCTCCATCAACACTGGGGCCTACCTGGCCGAAGTCATCCGCGGGGGGATCATCTCTACCCCAGAAGGCCAGTTCGAAGCCGCCAGTGCCTTGGGGATGACCCACAACCAGAGAATGTGGCACATCATCCTGCCGCAAGCGATCAGAAACTGCCTGCCATCAATCACCAACGAGTTCATCGTCAACATCAAGGATACTTCCGTCCTGAGCATCATCTCAGTTTCAGAACTGTTCTTTGTTGGGTCAACCATCGCCAGTCAAAGCTTCCAATTCTTCCAGACTTACCTGGTCATCTCAGCAATCTACCTGTTCCTGACCTTTACGATCACCCGCATCTTCAACCTGATCGAAAAGCACATCGAAGGTCCGGAAAACTACAACATGATGGCAAACCAAGTGCAAGTAGGAGGAGACAAGTAACATGGCTGACTACGAAAACAATGAAATTATCTTGAGCGTCCAGCACTTAAAGAAGAGCTACGGCCAGCATGAAGTCCTGCGCGACATTTCTTTTGACGTCCACAAGGGCGAAGTCATGACCATCATCGGCCCTTCCGGCGGCGGCAAGTCCACCATGCTGCGCTGCATCAACCTGCTGGAAGATCCAACCGGCGGGAAGATCCTCTTCCACAAGGACAACATCCTGGACGAAGACTACAACATTCCAAAGTACCGCTCCAAGGTTGGCATGGTCTTCCAGCAGTTCGAGCTGTTCAACAATAAGAACGTCCTGCAAAACTGCATGGTCGGCCAGGAGCTGGTCTTGAAGCGGTCCAAGGAGGAAGCCCGGAAGATCGCCATGGAGAACCTGAAGCGCGTCGGCATGGACCCTTACATTGACGCTAAGCCAAGACAACTGTCTGGTGGCCAGCAGCAGCGGGTTGCCATTGCCCGGGCCGTCTCCATGAACCCGGAGATCCTGCTCTTCGACGAACCGACTTCAGCCCTTGACCCGGAAATGGTCGGGGAAGTCCTGGACACGATGAAGAAGCTGGCTAAGACTGGCTTGACCATGATCGTGGTCACCCACGAAATGGCCTTTGCCAAGGAAGTCTCTGACCAAGTCATCTTCATGAGCGACGGCCTGGTTACCGAAAAGGGGACGCCAGATCAGATCTTCAACCATCCGCAAAACGACAAGACCCAGAAGTTCCTGGCCAACTTCCGTGGTCCGCAAATCTAAGGCATGCAAAAAGCGTCTTGGAAAAACTTTAACGAATAAAAAGGCTTCTAGAAGTGAAAAAACTTCTAGAAGCCTTTTTTATCTGCTTAAAGCTTTTCGAAGGTGTAGACATAGGCCTGTTTCTGCTTCAGCTGGTCGGTGGCCAAATAGCGGATCTCCAAGAGGTAGCTGATCCCATTAAAGACGTAAACCTGGGACGCTTCAGCCCCATTGGCCGCTTTGCTTTCATCCATCAGCTTCAGCATGACTGACTGAAAGAGGCGGTCGCTCCCAGCTTCCTGGCTCCACTGGTCAGGGTGGTAGCCACTGTCCACCAGCACCTGTTGGTAGCTGTGGTTCATGAAGACAAAGTCCAGCTCATCGCCCTCCCGCTCGATCAAGCCGATCGGCAGCTTGATGCCTGGGTCCTGCTTTTGGCCACTGTCAATCATCGGATCAAACAGAACATTGACGTGGCTCAAACAGTCATAGTAGTCATTTTCAGCCGGGTCTTCCACATCGGTTTGGGCATAGTGGATCAGCTGGCTTTCAAACTCTTCCTGGGGAACTGGCTTTGACAAAAGGTAGCCCTGCAGCCGCTCGCAGCCAATCTCCCGGAGGAAGTCGGCCTGCTCTTGGGTCTCCACCCCTTCACAAACCGTGTGCATCCCCATCTTTTTGGCCATATCAACGATCATGGACAGAATGGTCTTGATATGCGGCCGGACGTCAAAGCTGCGCAAGAAGACCATGTCGATCTTCAGCAAGTCAAAATTGTATTCATCCAGGTTGTTGAAGTTGGAGTAGCCAGAACCGAAGTCGTCCATCCAGACCTCATAGCCGGCCTCATGGAACTTGCCGATAGCCCGCTTCAGCTCCTTCGGGTTGGTGGCAATCGTGGATTCCAGGATCTCGATCTTCAGCATCTTGGCCTCCAAGCCATAGTGCCGGCGCAATTGGTCCACTTCGGCAAAAATGTCGCAGACCTGGAAGTCGACCCGGGACAGGTTGACGGAAATCGGCACCACCGTTTGCCCCTCCTTGAGGCGTCTGGCCAGCATCTCGCAGACCTGGCGGATGATCTCCAGGTCCAGCTTGTGGACCAGGTGGGCGGCTTCCAGAGTCTCCACGAAGAAGAAGGGGGTCAAGACCCCGTACTTCGGGTCATCCCAGCGGGCCAAGGCTTCAGCTGAGCAGACGGCACCCGTCAGGCTGCGGACGTCAATCTGGTAGTAAGGCCGGATCCAGCCTGAGTCCAAGGCTTCTTGGAAGTGCTCCAGGACATAGGCCTGGCGCTCGAAGCTTTTGCTGACTTCCTGGTCATAGACCTGGTAGACGACGCTGCGGTCGTCCTTGATATAGCGCATGGCCAGCTTGGCCTTGTCGACCGCGATGGCCACTGAGTCCTGGTCACTTTCGCAGTAGTAGATCCCGGCCCGCAGGCCAACGGCCTCCTTATGGTTGATTTCAGCGGCTGCTTCGGTCAACAGCCGCTCCACGTCAGGATCAGCCGTCACGATCACAAAATTGTCTTCCGCGAAGCGGACCAGGATCCCCTTGGCAAAGCGCTTGTGCAATTCCTGGGCGATCCGCTTCAAGAGCGCGTCCCCCTGCTCATAGCCATAATGGTTGTTATAGGCCTGCATCCCCCGGATGTTGACCAAGACCACGGCCGGCTTATCGTAGATATGGTCTCTGACGTAGTTGCCGGCAAAGCTGTTGAAGTAATTGGCGTTAGGCAATCCAGTCACCTTATCGACGAAGAAGTTGTCTTCCTGGCTGCCCTTCTTGAACTCACGCTTTTGCTCATAGATCTGCGATTCCGCGATCCGCAGCTGCATCTTCAAGTCTCCGTCAGCCGTGTTCGCCCGAACGAAGCCAACCACGACCTGCGGAATGGTGGCCAGTTTTTCCGCCAGGGCCGACTGCTTGATCGCGCTTTTCAGATTGTCAATAGTCAGGGCAACCGCGTTCTCATCTGCCAAGCGCAGGACAGCTAAAAATTCATCCCCGCCATAGTGGCAGCTAGCCCCAAGAGCCGACTCCTCCAGAGCTTCGACTTTTTCGCCGACCAGGTAGACCGCCCGGTCGCCTTCCTCCCGGCCATAGATGTCATTGATGGACTTCAAGCCGTCCATGTCGATCAAAAGGATGTAGTATTCGCCCGTCTCACCTTTTTTCTGAATATCTTCCAAGAAGCTCTTGAAGCGCTCGCGCCCCTTCAAATTGCTGAGGCTGCTCAAGGACAAGGTGTCGACGAAAACGCCAAACTGGTAAAGGTAGAGGAAGATCAAGCAAAGCGTTGCCGCGAAGGCATAGAAGGGAATCTCGCCAAAGAAAATGTCGAGAGCGCCAAAAAAGACCATGACCAGCGGATAGGTCCCTGTGACCAAGTAGAAGTTCCTGACCGTCTTGGTTGGGCTCTGACTGGCCCCGTGAACGGCCAAGGCAACCGTCGCCAAGGCATAAAGGGCTGGCACGCCAACCAACAGGCAGTCCAACAGGCTGGTCAGCTTCATGTTCACCGACATAAACAAGGTTGGACTGGCAATGGAGACGAGGACCTCAACGACAGCGGCTAAAATTGCCGGCAGGCAGACCAGCCAGCGCTTCTTCTTCGTGTCCGACATAGTCAGCTGCCCGCAACTGTCGATATAAAAGAAAACCGCCACGCTGACGACGTCCAGCATCAAGGCCTTGTAAAGGTTTAGCAGGATCATCAGCGGCCCCGCGACCGGCACGTAATGCCAAGGAATTACGGTGCTCAGCCCATCGCCAAGCAAATACATCCCTTGGGTAATAAAGACCCGGGAGAGCCATTTTTCGCGTTTTCCATAGTTGGTGACCGCCTTCAGCGATGCATTCAGGCCAAACATGATGATGGCACAGAAGAATTCACTGATCGCGTATACTACCGTCGCTTTGATCATAAAAATTACCTATTCCTTAAAAATACCTAGGATAATTGTACTCTATTTTAAGCAAGCTTAATAACAATTATCTTATATTTCAAAGAAAGCGACGCCCTTTTGACAAGGCGGTGCAAAACATTATACTAAAGGTGACAAGAGCCAGTCCCTGAACTTTTCGGGGACTTTTCAAAGGCAAAAGAAACACAAAATAAGGAGACTACACATTATGGCTAAAGTTGAAAGCTTTGAATTGGATCATACTAAGGTTAAGGCACCTTACGTCCGCTTGATTACCGTTGAGGAAGGTCCTAAGGGCGACAAGATCTCCAACTTCGATCTGCGTCTGGTGCAACCAAACAAGAACGCCATCCCAACCGGCGGCCTGCACACCATTGAGCACCTCTTGGCCAGCCTGCTGCGCGACCGCATGGATGGGGTCATTGACTGCTCCCCATTTGGCTGCCGGACTGGCTTCCACTTGATTATGTGGGGCGAGCACTCAACGACCGAAGTTGCCCGGGCTCTGCGCGACTCGCTTAAAGAGATCCGCGACGACATCACCTGGGACGACGTGCCAGGCACGACTATCAAGACCTGCGGCAACTACCGCGACCACTCCCTCTTCACTGCCAAGGAATGGTGCCGGGACATTTTGGCTGAAGGCATCAGCGATGACCCATTCGAACGCCACGTGGTTGCAGACTAACAGAAAACAGTTTTAAAGCGCATAAAAGATCCCGGATTTTCCGGGATCTTTTCATGACCGTTACGATTCTTTTACAAGTGCCGAAAAGGCCCATTTTGCCCTTGATTTTTATTATAATCGGACTAAAGTAGACTCAGAAATGAAAAAGTCAGCGTCGAGTGTTGTAAAAGAAAAAATGAGAATCAGAGATCTAGGTCCAAAAACGATTAGTAAGAATCTTTTGTCATTTATTATGTGGGGAGTTATTTTAACGGCCATTCTTTGCTTCGTGCAGCGAAGCATGAACCGGCCAAATGACTGGCTCAACTTTATTCCAGTCTATATTTCCGGCTGTGGCACGGCAGAAGCGGTCGTGTGCGACTTGCGGAATTCATCCAAGCTGATCATGGCCGCGGCGGCCACGATCGTTGGCATCATTTTGGCGGTTGTTTTTGCTACTTTGGCCGCTTAATTCAGATATAACGTTAAAAGCCCTGGGCAACGATGCCCAGGGCTTTTAACGTGTCCTATTCAGCGACGAAGACCACGTCCATTTTTTCCAATTCAGCATTGATATCTGGCTTGTTCAGGTAGTTGAGCAGGTCCTTGGCCCCATCAGAGAGCTCTTGGTTCATTCTCAAAGCAGTCAAGGCAAAAGCGAGCCCGTGCAAGACCTTGAACTTGTTTTCCCCGCGGTTGATGGCACTAACCGCGTCGATCACCAGCGCTTTTTCCTCGCTGTCAGTCAGATTGTACTTTTCCAAAAGGTTTAACTTTGCTTTTTCTTCCATAGCTTTGCCATAGCCTCCTTAAATTTCTGACTCCAATTATAGCCCTATTTGCCAAAAAAGCACAAAGTGGCCCCTCCTGGGACTTGGCTGCGGCGTTTTATTGCCAAAAAAACTCATCTAAGTTAGGTGAGTCTTTTTAGGCGTTCTACATTTAATGATGCTTTTTACAGGACGCGAACGGCAAAGCTTGGAGTGTATGAGCTGACGCTGCCGACCATGACGCTTTGGCCTGGGGCTGGCGCCATGACGTATTGACCGCCACCAAGGGCGATGGCTACGTGGTAAGCTGAGCCGTATGAACCCCAGAAGTAGAGGTCACCCGCTTGAGCGTCAGCCATGTTGATCTTGGTGCCAGCGTATTGCTGGGTGTAGGTCGTCCGGCCAAGGTTGACGCCAAAGTGGCTGTAAACATATTGCACAAAGCCTGAGCAGTCAAAGCCTGCTGGAGTAGTACCGCCCCAAACATATGGCACGCCAAGGTAGTTCATCGCGTATGAAGTGATGCTGCCGGCAGTAGCGGAAGCAGTGGTGCTTGCAGCGGCCTTTGGAGTGGCCGTCTTCTTGGCCGTCTTCTTAACCGCGGACTGCACGCTCGTGGTCTTGCTGCTTTGGCTGGCAGTGCTGGTTGGCGCTTGGCTTACGGCTGCTTGACTGCTTGCATTAGTTGTAGCGCTGGTCGTGTTGGATGCAGTTGACGTATTTGCCCCGTTAGCGTTCGTTGACACACTAGTCGTGTTGGCTGCAGTTGACGTGCTTGCAGCGTTTGAGTTAGTTGCAGTGCTGGTCGTGTTTGCCGTGTTTGAGCTAGTTGCAGTGTTAGCAGCGTTTGCACTGTAATCAGTCGTAGTGTTGGCATTAGTTGACTTGCTTGCAGTGTTTGAGCTAGTTGCAGTACTGGTCGTATTGGCTGCAGTTGAAGTATTTGCAGCGTTAGCAGCGCTTGCACTGTAATCAGTCGTTGCATTAGCGTTGGCTGACGTATCAGCAGTATTTGCGCTGTAGTCAGTCGTTGCACTAGTGTTAGCTGACGTGTCAGCAGTATTTGCGCTGTAGTCAGTCGTTGCACTAGTGTTAGCTGACGTATCAGCAGTGTTTGCACTGTAGTCAGTCGTAGCGTTGGCGCTAGTTGAGGCATCAGTCTTAGTGCTGTCCGTACTTTCAGCATTCTTCTTTGCACTGGTATCAGTGTCTGCACTAGCCTTTGCCTTTGGTTCAGCCTTCTTGGCTGGCGCTGGCTTAGCTGACTTTTCAGGTTGCTTTGTCGTCACTGACGCGGTAGTCGTGCTTGATACGGCGCCGTAGCCGGCATTATCGTTAGCGGCCTTGCTGCTGTTGCTGCTGATCGTCGCGCCGCCAACCCCGTAGGTGTTCAGGTTGGCATGCAGGATCAGGGTCTGGCCAATATAGATGGTGTCGCTGGTCAGGTTGTTGAGCTTCTTCAAAGCGCTGACCGTAGTGCCATACTTCTTAGCAAGTGACCATAAGGTATCGCCCTTAACTACTCGGTGGGTCTTGGCGGTAGCCAGCGCGGCTTCTGCCTTGGTTGGCACCTTCAAGGTGTCGCCAACGTAGATGGTGTCACTAGACAGCTTGTTGTACTTCTTCAAGGCATCAATCGTCACATTGTACTTCTTTGACAGGCCCCACAGGGTGTCGTTAAGCACGATCTTGTGATCCATTGCCGCATTCGCGTTCGCGCTGGTTGCAAAAAGGGCTCCAGAGGCAGAAATCGTTGCCAGAGTAGCCATAAACAGACTTTTCTTCTTCATTTAACGCAATTTCTCCTTAAACTCTTAATTAATTGTTATACTTTCTCACATCCTAAAGTATAACTTTGAGATGTTACAAATGGGTATTGCTAATGTTACAAAATGAAAAGTAGCCTAGAACCCAACAGTTGAACCTATTTTACTACATTTTTTAATGGCGTGTGTTACAAAATTTACAAGTCAATTGCAAATCGATAACTTTTTGTTTACTTTTCAAAAAAGTTCCTGCCTGCCGCGGGAGATCCAGCCACATTTTTTCACAAACGCCAAAAAGGACCCATCTGGGTCCTTTTGGTCTTGCCGCGTGCTGGAAAGAAAAAATATTAGAGTCTCAAAATTAAAGAACACGAACGGCAAAGCTTGGCGCGTAGTAGCTTACGCTGCCTACGGATACGTTTTGACCTGGGGCAGGTGCCTGAATGTACTGACCATTGCCAAGGGCAATCGCCACGTGGTAGGCTGAGCCGTATGAGCCCCAGAAATAAAGGTCACCTGGCTGGGCTTGGGATACGCTGATCTTGGTGCCGGCGTTTTCTTGGGCATAAGTCGTGCGGCCCAAGCTGATGCCAAAGTGGCTGTATACGTACTGCACAAGGCCTGAGCAGTCAAAGCCGGCTGGCGTGCTGCCGCCCCAGACGTAAGGCACGCCGATGAAGCTCATCGCGTACGAAGCGATTGCGCTTGCACTGGCGCTGGTTGAGGCAGAACTTGCAGAGCCGCTTGGCGCTTGACTGACGACTGCCTGGCTGGCAGCGCTAGCTGAGCTGCTGCCGCTGGTACTGCTGGTGGTTGAATTAGTTGTTGCGGAAGCCGCTGGCTTGTTGGAGTCGTTATTCGTTCGCGCGGCTTGACTTGTACCAGCGGCAGTCGTTTGACTGCTCGTCGCATTAGAGTCGGTAGTCTTGCTTGTATTGTTGTCATTGCCAGCAGCATTAGTCGGACTGGTCGAATTGTTGGCAGTGCTGCTTGACGCGCCCGAAGCGCTGTTAGCCGCAGCAGAAGTGCTGGTGCTTGACGCGTTTGCGGTATCCGCGCTAGCAGTGACAGTATTTGCGGCAGAAGCATAAAGACGCAGCTTTTGACCAACGTCGATCGCGTCGCTGGTCAAGTTATTGGCCTTCTTCAAGCTGGCAACGGTGACGCCGTACTTCTTGGCGATTGACCACAACGTGTCGCCCTTGACCACCTTGTGGGTAGTGGCCGTGGCCAACTTGGCTTCCGCCTTGCTTGGAACCTTCAGGGTCTGGCCCGCGATGATCAGGTCGCTGGACAGCTTGTTGACCTTCTTCAAGGCCTTCACTGACACGCCATATTTTTGTGATAATGACCACAAAGTGTCATTTTGCGCGATTTCATGCGTCGTCGCGGCCATTGCCGTGGATGATGCCGCAAAAAGCGCGCCGCTGGCACTCAAAGTCGCCATGGTCGTCATTAACAGATTTCTTTTCTTCATGTAGATCGCTTATCTCCTTAAACTATTTTTTATCGTGGTTTGCCTGTGAGCATTTACAAGTATAACTTTAGGATGTTACAAACCGGTATACTTAAGGTTACAATTATAAAAACAGCGCTCAGGCTAGTCCTGGCGCTGTTTTTCACATGCTTTGCGTTTTCACTTTGTTACATTCGGTTACAAAGCATTCTTTCATTGTTACATAATTTACAAGTCAATAGCAAAGAGATAACTTTTTGTTTACCATTTTTAAATGATGTCTGTTTTTTTGCTAGCAATGGCCAGCTTCCAGCCGTTGGCAAAGTGTTCCTCCCTTGCCAGGCACAAGGCATCGTAGTCGGCTTCCAGGCTGTCGATGGCATCCTGCAGGCGCTTGTTGCTCTTGCGGATGGCATTGAGCTCAGGATCATTGACGACGCCCTTTAAGTGGACCTTGGCCGCCAGCATCCTCCGCCGCTGCTGGAATTCCTCTTTTAAGGGACCCAGGGCGTTTTCATACTTGACCAGCTGCTGGTTGATGGCGGGAATCTCGTCGTTGAGCTTGACAAAAAGGTCATAAGGCATGTTTGACTTGATCCGGTTGCATTCCTGGCAGGACAGGATCAAGTTGTCCAGGCGGTTGTTCTGGGACAGGGACACGGGATCCTTGTGGTCCACGCTCCTCCCCCGGCGGCCGCAGTACTGGCAGCGGTACTTGTACTTGGCGCGGATCCGCTCGCGGTCGATATAGTCGACCTCATTGAGCTGGAAGTTGACCTTGAGCCCCATTTTTTCCAAATTCATGGCAAAAGTCAGGCCCGGGTCGGGCACGAAGCCGCTCACGCCCGTTTCACAGGCCACCAGCGCCCGGTTGACCTCTTCCCGGCTGATCTGCTGCTGAACCAGCGAATTGCCGTCAAAGTCCTGCAAAAAGCCCTCATAGCGCTTGCGCAGCTTGGCTGACCCCAGCAGAAAATTTTGTTCGTCCACTTCCTGCCCAGTCCCCACGTAAGTAAAGAGCAGGTTGGCGGCAAAGACCTTGACCACCGGATTGCCATAGTCTTCCGCGGCCAGCCCCCGCTGGCGGCAGATGTCACAGATGCTGGTCAGCTTTGGGTTCATCAGGCCCTTTTGCTTAAAGTGCAGGGAATCGACCCTGAGCCCGCAGGCACTGCATTGAAATTTCATAAATATACCTCCCGCGCGTGCAAAAGTCAGCACAAACAGAAAAAGACCAAGGCAGAGCCCTGGTCTTTTATCATCTGAGTCAAAAACAATTACTTGTTTTCGTCCTTAGCAGCTTGGTTCAAGTATGAAACAACAGCAGCTGCGTGAGCAACGCGCTTCTTAGCGTTAGAAGCGTTGCGTGGACGACGGTGTGGGTTGATGCCCGTGTGGATATTTCTTGACATGTCTCTTCATCCTTTCATCGATTTTCGAAAATCAGTAGTTATTATACTACTCTTTCTTGCTCTTGTGCAAGTCTTCATCCAACTTACTATAGCGGAAGACAAAGGCCACTGCAACCGCGTATAAGAGGTAAAGGCAGCCAGCGATCCACAGCTGGGGCACCTTGTTCCAGAAAAAGACGGCCACTACTGCCTGGGCAAAAGGAAAAGCCCAGAAGTATTTGGCGGAAATCCTGGTCAGGGGCAGAACCGCCAGCAGCAGGGATAAAATGCCCAGGCCGATCATCAGCTTGATCGCGGTAATGTAGCGGGCGCTGTTGGCGTCCAAAGCCCGGTAGGCCTGGCTGCCCATAAACGCGGCCAGCAGCAGGCCCAGCAGCAGGTTGGCAATTTTGATGACTTTGCTCAGTGTTTGCTTCATTTTGACAAAATTCTCTCTTTAATATTTGGACTTGGCGCGGCGCTTTGGGCCGCATGTCAAATTATAGCCTTTTTCCAGCTCATTGGCTTTATTAATAATTCTTAACAAAGCTCCCACTCAATGTAAGCGCTATTTCTTTTCAGAAAGTGGTCCACGCTTTGGAACCAATTTTTGGTCGTTGGTAAAAGTCGGTCACTTTTGTTCAGTTAAAAAAGGTAGCAATTGCCCATTTTTGCTGATCGGCGTAAAAAGGCTATATACCGGCATTCACAGCTGTTTTTATTAGTTATTCATTTGCGAATGTTCGGATTTTTATTGGGACTTTTTGCCTTTTGCGATTCGTCAAACTCTTTTCAATAACATCTGTTCGTTAATTTTGAACTATTGAGAATTTTAGAAAAATAGCACACAATAGAAATATTGAAAGTAAAGTAATAGTTTCAGTTTCGTTAATTTTGCGTTAAGCATCAAAGCCAATGCTTTTAGCAAGTTCTAGAAATTAGGAGTTTAATATGGACGCTGCCAAAAAAGACAATTCAACAAACTTCTTAGCCTTTTTCAAGAAGATGTTCGGGGACCGCATCTTGCAGATCACCATCATCATCACCATCATCAGCCTCTTCTTCGCGCGGCCTAGAAGCGGCGACATGAACTGGCACACGATCGAGTCCGTGGCCACGATGCTGATCTTGATCCAAATCTACAGCTACCTGCACGTTTTGGACATCATTGCCTACAAGCTGACGGCGATTGCTGACTCCACCCGCAAGCTGAACCTCCTGTTCACCCTGCTGGCCATCCTGTCCGGTATGTTCCTGGGCAACGACATTACCTGCCTGACCCTGATTCCGCTCTACTTGAACATTGCCAAGAAGTACAAGCTGCCGCAGATCCTTCCAACCACCTTGATCGGGATGGGAGCCAACATCGGGGCGGCCTTCACGCCATGGGGGAACCCGCACAACATCTTCGTGGTCTCCAACTACCACCTGATGCCAGCCACCTTCTTCAAGTGGACCCTGCCTTACCTGATCGCGGCCATGGCCGTCTTCTTGTGCATCTTCTTCTTCGTTCCGAAGGATGCGGTGCCAACCCAAGAAGTCGTGGAAATTGAGATCTCCTGGCCAATGACTATCGTCACGACCGTGATCTTCCTCTTCTTCTTCGTCGGCGTCTTCAAGTTCGTGCCGATCTGGATGCCATTAGTCGCTTCCATCATCTGGGCCCTGATCTTAAACTGGAAGATCCTGGTCAATATCGACTACGCCTTGCTCTTGACTTTTACCCTGTTCTTCGTCTTCATCAGCGACATCCAGCAGATTCCGTTCGTTGTCACCCTGATTCACGGCTTCGTTGGGACTGAGATGAGCACCTACTGGACGGCGATCATCTCCAGCCAGTTCATGAGCAACGTTCCTTCAACCATCTTGATCGGGAAGTTCTCCAAGTACGCCGAAGCCCTGACTTTGGGCTCCAACATCGGCGGCTTCGGGTCACCAATCGGCTCCATGGCAAACATGCTGGTCATGCGGACCTTCTATGCCCACGCTTCCAAGGACCAGAAGCAGCAGTTCTTCCCTAAGTGGTTCACTTACCAAATGATTGGCCTGGTCATCCTGTCCGCGATCGGCTGGGTGATCGTCAAACTGGCCCTGTAAATCAGCAAAATTCCGGAAAACGTCCAAAGGCTTTTGGGCGTTTTCATTTTGCCAGAAATATGCCATAAGCTATAATTAAATGAAGAGCGCGTTTAATGAAACAAAAACGTGAAAATGCAATATGCAGATAAGGAGGCATGAACTATGACCCTTTGGATCGTGCTCCTGATCCTCGTCATCTTGATCGCGATTTTTTACATCTCTGCCTACAACGGCATGCAAAAAGCCAAGATCAACACCGAAGAGGCCTGGAGTCAAATCACCGTACAATTGAAGCGGCGCAATGACCTGATCCCCAACCTGGTGGAAACGGTCAAGGGCTACGCCAAGCACGAAAAGGAAACCCTGTCCGCTGTCGTTGCCCTGCGCAACCAGCTGGTGCAAGTGCCAGCCGATGACCACGAACAGGCCATGCAGCTGTCCAACCAGATCACTGACAGCCTGAAGAGCATTTTTGCCCTGGCTGAAAGCTACCCGGACCTGAAGGCCAACCAGAACTTCGGCCAGCTGCAGGAAGAACTGACCAACACGGAAAACAAGATCGCCTACTCCCGCCAGCTGTACAACTCCTGCGCGGCCAGCTACAACAAGCTGCTGGTGACCTTCCCGTCCAACATCGTGGCCAACATCCACCACTTCAGCAAGGTTGACTACCTGTCAATTCCTGAAGAAGAGACCAAGGCTCCGAAAGTTTCATTTTAAGCAATTCATTTGGCACAATATTAAGGAGGATCAATGCTTTACGAGCAAATTGCGCGCAATAAGCGCAAAACCTTCTTGGTCATGTTCCTCTTTGCCGTGATTTTTGCCCTGGTTGGAGCAGGCCTGGGGCAGCTGCTCTGGGACAAGCCCCTGCCGGGCATCCTGACCGCCCTGGTCGTGGCCTTGGTCTACAGTTTCCTGGTCTTCCAGGACCCAGTCAATGTCGTCATGTCCATGAACCATGGACAAGAATTGCGCGAGGAAGACAATCCCCAGCTCTTTCATATCGTTGAAGACATGGCCATGGTGGGCCAGATCCCCATGCCCAAGGTCTACCTGATCCCTGACCAAAGCCCCAATGCCTTCGCGACAGGCCTGTCGCCGGACAAGTCGGCCGTAGCCGTGACCCAGGGGCTTTTGGACATGATGGACCGCGAAGAACTGGAAGGCGTCCTGGGCCATGAAATCTCCCACATCCGCAACTACGACATCCGCTTGTCCATGGTTGCCCTGGTTCTGGTTTCAGCCATCAGCTTCATCTCCCAGTTTGCCCAGCGCTGGATCTGGTATGGCTTCGGCGGGGGAGACCGCGATGACGATGACCGCGACAGCGGCGACGCGCTCGGGGTGATCATCGGCGTGATCGGCGTCGTTTTCGTCCTGATCCTGGGCCCATTAGCCGCGGCCCTGGCCCAGATGGCCCTGTCCCGAAACCGGGAATACCTGGCCGACGCGGGTTCCGTGGAGCTGACCCGGAATCCCCAAGGACTGATCAGCGCCCTGACCAAGATCGAAAACAGCCAGCCCATGAAGGCGGCCAACTCCGCCAGCGCCTCGCTCTATATTGAAGACCCGATCCGCCGGCCCAGCCTGAGCCACTTATTTGACACCCACCCGCCAACCAGCGAGCGGATCAAACGGCTGCAAGAAATGTAAAACTCTAGCTAATAAAAAAGGCTTCTAGAAGTGAAAAAACTTCTAGAAGCCTTTTTATGTATCTCAAATCACAGCAGAGCGCTGCTGAAGCTCAAAGGTACCCAACTGAGTTGCTTTTTCGAAAACTGGTTCCCGAAAAATACTCAACTGAACCGTTTTTTCCCAGACTCTTTTTCGCGTCCAGCAGGCTTATTTCAAATTGATCTTTTGCTGCCGGAACAGCTCATCGCGCTTTTCATTGGGGGACACCCCATAGACTTCCTTGAACTTCTTGTAGAAGAAGGACTTGCCGTTGTAGCCCAGCTGGTGGATGATCTGCATGATCGACAGGTCCGTCCTGGCCAAAAGGACGCAGGCCTCATCCATCTTCCGCTCATTGACCAGGTCGATAAAGCTCTTGCCGGTACGCTTCTTGACCAGGTTGGAGAAGTAGTTGGCATTTAAGCCAAAAGCCTGGGCCGCCGTCTTCAGGCTGGTGTCCATGTAGTTGGCGTCAATATAGCGGTTGATCTCCCGGGCGCCCAAGTGGCCGGGCTCCTTTTTGGCAGCCCTAACCTGGCTGCCAAAGCGCTCTGAGCGCAGGCTCAAAGCCGCGGCCTTGGCCAGGTTGGCCTTGATCAAGGTCGCCGCGAAGACATCCCCGTCCAGATACTCATCCACCGCGTTTAGCAGGCATCTGGAGGCTGGCATCAGCGGAATGTTCCTGACCCACAAGAAGCCATCCTGCTTGAGCCGTTTGAGCCAGGCCGTGCAGACTTGGGCGTCTTTATCCGTCTTGGCGAATTCCTGCTCAAAAAGGGGTTGCAGGCCCAGGCTTGGCCGGAACTTGAACTTCAAGAGCAGGGCCCCGCGGCTGGGGTCCAAGAGCTCATAAGCTGCCCCCTTGTCCAAGAGGACAAAGTTGCCCGCGCCAAAGTCCAGCTCCTTTTTTTCAAGGCGCAAGGTCTCATGCCCTGCCGCCAAAAAGAGCAAAGTCACCACATCAGTCAAGTACCTGTGAATCCCCAGGTTGGTATTTTCCAAATAAATGGTGCAGAGGTCAAGATCGCTGCTCCCCGCGGGCAGGGTCAATTCATTATGATCGCGCCCCTGCTTGCGCAGCAGCGTCTGCAAGTATTCATCTAAAGCTACGGTTGCCAAGCCAGATCCCCCCTATCGTTTAAACTATTTATATTTTACAACAATTGGAACCTGTCAACGGGCTTTAGCGCTTTTGGCCCCGTTTTTCCTGCCTTCTGGCCCAAATCGCGATCAATAATGCCGCGGCAACAAGGATGAAGCCGGCCCAGAAAATCGCGTGAATCGCCCCATAGAGGATCTGCTCCATCTCCGGCAGCAGCTGGCGCGGCAGGCGGGCTCTGGTTTCAAAGTCGGACAGGTGGTTCAGCATCTTGATCGTGATCCGGCCGTGGCTTTGGGCCACGCCCTTGGCCAGGTGCTGGTTCAGGATCACGCCAAAAATTGAGGACGAGATGGCCATGGCCAGCATTCTGATCAGGTAGGAGAAAGAAGTCGCCACGGGCACGTCCTTGGGGTCAGCATCCTCTTGGACCTTGACCTGGAGCTGGTTGAACATGATCCCGTTGCCAACCCCCTGCAGCATCCCCGCCACCAGGATGGCCCAGTAAGGGAAAGAGCGCGGTGCCACGGCCATCAGCAGGTAGCCAAAGAAGATCACCCAAGTGGTGTAGAGGATCACCTGGTACTCGCTCCAGCGGTGGCGCAGGCGCTCAACGGACAAGGAGCCCAGCATGTCGGTAAAGGCTCCGGGAATCTGGGTCATCCCCCCGACTAGGGCGGTTGAGGCCATCAGCCCTTCCGCCCACATTGGCGCATAGACGCTGAAAGACGACATCGCGGCCCAGATCAAGACAAAGAGGGCAAAGTCAATCACCAAAGGCCGGTTCTTGAACAAGCGGCCCGGAATGATTGGGTCGTCCGCCCGGTGTTCCACCAGCAGCAGCATGCCCACGAAGATAAAGGCCGCCGCGAAGACCAGCAACGCCGTGGCCAGGTTGACCGCGCCCAAAAGCTGGGTTCCCAGCAGCAGGGCCACCACCCCTAAGGACAAGAAGACAGCCCCGCCCAGGTCGATCTTGCGGACGCTTTTTTCCTTATGTTCTTCCTTAAAGAAGAGCTGGACCAAAACGATGGAGATCAAGGCCACCGGAATATTGATGTAGAAGACCCAGCGCCAGGACAAAACGTCGACGATCCAGCCCCCGAACAAGGGCCCCAGAATGGTCGCGGTCGTGAAAAAGGCCGACACCATGCCCAAAACCTTCAAGCGCTTGTAAGGATTCGGATACAGGTCAGAATAGATGATATACGGCAAGGAGACCATCCCGCCGTTGCCGATCCCCGCGATCAGGCGGAAAAAGAGCAGAAACGGCATCGAATTGGCCAGCCCCTGCAGCAGCGCCCCCAAGAGAAACATGGCCGCGGACAGCTGGTAGGCCAGCTTGTTGCCGCGCCGCTCGCCCAATTTGGACCACAAGGGCGTGGACACCGCGGTGCCCAGCAAGAAGATGGCGACCAGCCAGCCCGTATATTCGATCCCGTGCAGGTCAGCAATGATGCGCGGCAGCGCCGTGTTGATGATCGTGTTGTCCAGCCCCGACATCACGTTGGACAGCATCAGGGCTGACGTGACGATCTGGACCCTTCGTTTTTGATTAGGCATTTTTCCTCCCAGACAGCAAGCAAAAGTACAAAAATTACAGCTTCAAAAGCTAATCATTATTAGCATACAACGAATTAGAAAATAATTAAATATAATACTTGTGCAGAAAAGCGCAAAATGGACACAAATTAAGGCTTTTTATATAATTAGGCCGTAAAGTAAGCGATTTAATCACGGGGTGCCTAACGGCTGAGATCAGACCCATTGAACCTGTTGGACAATGCCAGCGCAGGGAGCAGATGCCTTCTTTGGTCACCCCATTCATTGAGGTGACCTTTTTGAATGCCGAAATTTCCATCCAGCACTTAAGCTTTGAATATGACGAGCACAAGCCGCTCCTGGCCGACCTGTCCCTGACTTTCGCCCCTGGCGCCTTCTCCCTCTTGATCGGACCCACGGGCTGCGGGAAATCGACCTTATTGAAGATCATGGCCGGACTCTACCCCAAGTACGGGGGCAAGCTCACCCAAGGGCAGGTTGACCTGGGCGGGCTCAGCCAAGCCATGATGTTCCAGGATGCCGGCGAGCAGTTTACGATGGCCACTCCTAGAGAAGAGATCATCTTCAGCCTGGAAAACCTGGGCATGAAGCAAGAGCAATATGAGACGCGGCTCCAGCGGGCCACGGAATTTGCCCAGATCGGTCCGCTCTTGGACCAAAAGATCGCGACCATGTCTGGCGGCGAGCAGCAGCGGGTTGCTTTAGCCGTCTTAGTGGCCATGAACGTCGACCTGCTTCTGCTAGATGAGCCTTTTGCCAGCGTGGACCCCAAGGCCCGGACCTTCTTGGTGGAAAAGCTGGTCCAGCTGAAAGAGCAAGGCAAGACCATCATCCTGACCGACCACGTCTTTACGGACTACCTGGGCAAGGTCGACCAGCTCTACCGCTTCGCGGGGCAGACGGTCACCAGGCTTTCAGCCAAAGAAAGGGACGCGGTCTTGGCTGAAGACGCCAGGGTTCCTTTGACTTTTGCCTTGCCGCAAGCCAATGCCCCAGCGGCTTTCGTCTTAAGCGGCGTGCTGCTGAAGACCAGCCACCTGCTGCTAAAGCAAGACGAGCTTAAGCTCTACAAGGGCAAAGTCACCCTTTTGACGGGGGCCAATGGGGTTGGCAAGACCTCCCTCTTCCGGGCCTTAACCCAGCTTTTGCCCTACTCCGGCTCCATCTGCTGGGAAGGGCGGGAAGTGGCCAAGCAGCCGGCCCGGACCTACTTTTTGCATGTAGCCCAAGTCTTCCAGAAAGCCACTGACCAGTTCATCCAGATCACGGTCAAAGACGAGCTGGCCATCAGCAAGAAGCTGCGCAAGAACGACTACTTCAGCGATGAGCGGATCAAGCAGGCCTTAGCGGACCTGGACCTGGCCAGCCACTTGGACCAGGTCGTCTACTCTCTTTCCGGCGGCCAGAAGAAGAAGCTGCAGATTCTGCTGATGCTGATCTCCGGCCATGAAGTTCTGCTCATCGACGAGCCGCTCAGCGGCCTGGACCGTCAGTCCATCAAGCAGGTCGTCAAGCTCATGAAGGACAGCCAGGCCGCCATGGGACAAACTATTATCGTCATCAGCCACCAGTTCCACGGCTTGAGCGACTGGTGCGACTACCACCTGCGCCTGGACCAGCAGCGGCTCCAGTACGTCACGGATTAAGGAGGCATTATGAATCCAAGTCTTAAAGTCCTGCTGGCCCTGATCGTCTCTTTGGAGCTTTCATTCAAGGTCAGCCTCTATACCAACCTGCTCGTCATGGCCCTGTGCCTTTGCTGGCTTTTGGTCAAAAAAATGCGGCCCAAGGCCATCTTGACCATGCTCTTCTTCGCGACCCTGGCCGCCTTCACGGTCTTCTCCTCGGCCTACCTTTTTTCCGACCGCAAGCAGCTCTGGTACGCCTTGGACATCACCACCCGGGTCTACGTCTACACCTTGACCACGGCCTGCCTAACGGTCTCCACGACGGCTGAGGAAATGGCCCGCTCGCTTGAGCAGAACCTGCACCTGCCAAGCCACTTTGCCTACGGGACCCTCGCGGCCTTGAACATCATTCCCCGCATGGCCCAGGCCGTCAAGCAGATCCGCGTGGCCGGCCTCATGCGCGGGGTCAATCTGTCCTTCTGGTCGCCGGTCCTCTACTTCAAGGCCATCCTGGTTGCCCTGAACTCTGCCGACAACCTGGCCCAGGGGATGGAGGCCCATGGCTTCCGCGAAGGCGCCAAGCGGTCCGCGATCGTGAAGATCCCCCTGACCGGCAAGGACTGGGCGCTCTTTTTCGGCGGCTTGGCCCTGCTCAACGTCTGTGCCTTCCTGCTACCTTAACTTTTTCCAAAAAAATCTTAAAATCATGGTCAAAATTGACCTACATCAATTTTTTCCTGGCGAATTGCTATAAAATAGTAAGCAGATAAGAGATCAATCAAGAAAAAATAAACTGAATTTAAGAAGGAGACGTCATTATGAAGAAGTTAGACACTGCTGTTTTGACTGCTGAACAAGAAAAGTTCTTCAACGAAGCTTTGGCCTTCATCGCCACTGTTGACAAGGACGGCAACCCGCAAGTCGGCCCTAAGGGCTCATTGCGCGTAATCGACGACAAGCACCTGGCCTGGTCAGAAGTAACCTTCGCCCACGCCTTTGAAAACATCAAGGCTGGCAGCCGCGTGGCCGTAGTCGTTGCTGACGTGCCAAGCCACACCAACGTCCGGGCCGTAGGGACCGCGACGATCCACGAAGGCGACGACTTCGCCAAGAAGCTGGCCAAGGAAACCGGCAAGCCGGAAACCGCGGCTGCCGTAGTCGTTGAAATCGAAGAGCTGTTCGCTTAAGCTCAGCGGTTTAATCTTTACTTAAATTTCTATATTCCCACACAAAAAATCCATCCCTCGCGGGATGGATTTTTATTTGCTATTTTTCACCAAGCACCTTTAATAATGCCGACCGTGGCCGCGGCCAGGGCTAGGACGAACAAGGCAATTTCCGTCCACGTGGTCCAGGGCGCGGCGTTTTTCCAAGTAAAGGCATTAAAGGACAAATTGACCGCCAGCAAGCCGGCCTGGAAGATCCAGTACCAGAACAGGTCGTCTTGGCGGACCAGCAACAGGTAGGCGAGCAGATAGAGGCTGACGAGCAGGGCCGCGTACTTCAAGAAGCCGGCGTGGTCCGCGATCCACCCGCCCAGCCACTGGCCGATTGCCGCCACGAAGATGGCCGCGATAAAGGCGAGCCGCAGGCCGTTATGAGCCTTGGGCCCTTCTGAGACTAAGTTGAGGACCAGATCAAAAAGCGTAAAGCTGAGCAGCAGGTTGGTAACGAAACGGGCAACTTGTTTGACTGACATATTTTCTCCTATCGCTTCTATTCGGCCAGGTCATAGATCTTCTGGGCAACCGCCGCGATCTGGTCATTGGACCAGCCGTTGGTGAAGATGGCCAGGACAAAGGGCTTCTTGGCGTAGACATAGCCCACGTCGTTGTTGATAGCACCGTTGATCCCGATCTTATGGTCAACGCGGACCGGGAGGGTGCCGATTTTTTCCGACTTCCAGTCCGTGGCGCTCAAGTATTGGTTAACCGGACCGCTTTGCGAGTGGAGGTAGGCCATCACGCGCGCGGCTTGCAGGGTCGTCATGGTCTTGCTGTAGGAAGGGATGCCCGCGATTTTGTTCAAAAAGGCATTGAAGCTGGCTTGGTCTTTATTGCAAAGGTGGTAGAGCAGCTGGTTGCTGGCGGCATTGTCTGAATGGACCATCGCGTCTTCCAGCAGGGTCTGCACGCTGTACTGCTTGCCTTCGGGATTCTGGTTCTGCAGGACCCCGGTTCCGCCTTTAACCATGTGGTTGGGCGTATCGTCCGCTGCTGATGTGTAGGTCAGCTTGCTTGAATAGGACAGCTTCCCGCTTTGCACCAGGTATTGGGTGTAGGCCGCGACTGGCAATTTAGCGCAAGAGGCCGCGTACATTCCCGTATTTTCGTTGACTCCGACGGACTGGCGGCGGTTGTTTGAAAGGTCGATGAATTCCACGCTGACCGCGCTGTTACCCGCGTACCTGGTCAGGTAGGCGCGGATTTTCTTGATCACCGGCTCCATCTTCACCGACTTTGAGCTGGCAGCCGCCCCTTTGCCGCGCTGCCCGGACTGGCGGCTAGTCTTTTGGGGACTGGCCGGCTTTTGACTGGTTTGCTTTTGCCGGGCGGACTGGTGACTGGGCTGGCTTTTGGCCTTCTTTGACTGCTTGACTGAGCTCTTGACCGGGCTGGACGTGGCTGGGCGCGCTTTCTGGCTGCCGCAGCCAACCAGCAGCAGGGATGCGGCTAATAGACCGGTCCAGGCCAAGAGATGTTTTATATTTTTCAAGAATTCCCCTCCTAATTAAATAATTAACATAAATACTTTATCATGTTTTGCCACTAAAACTAAAGATAATCGGTTAAAATGAGTATAGTTGTAATTAGTGTCAACTACCGCAAGGAGGAAATCGCAAATGGATGAAACTGCAAATCTGGTAATCTTGGAGCAAAACGCTATCCGCGAGCAGTCCTTAACTGGCAAGACGGTCTGGTGGCTTGGCCGGCGGGTGCCTGGCCGCCAGGTGGACGTGGCCCTGTCTTCCCCATTAGCCAGCCGAACCCACGGTGAATTTCACCTGGAACAAGGCCAATGGTTCTACCAGGATCTGGGCAGCCTCAACGGAACTTTCCTAAACGGGGACAAGCTCCCCGTCAAAACAGACGCCTACCTGCAAAACGGCGACATTCTGCGCGTTGATACCGATGACTTAGAAGCTCCTGATGAAAACGGGATTCTGATCTTATTTGAAAGCCGGCCACAAGAAAGCCAGTGGCAGGAATATGACCTGACTGGCCTATCCACGACAATTGGCCGGGAAAAAACCTGCGATCTCGTGATCGATCGGCCTTATGTCGCTGACCAGCAGCTGACGATCTCCCAGGTCGGCAACAGTTTCTACGCGGCTGCCGCCAATTCCGCCGGCGGCACCAAGATCAACAACCACTACATTTCCGGTCAGGTCCCGCTGCATGAGAAGGACGTGATCACTTTCAGCAACTGCCGGCTAATCTTTACCAATGGGCGGATCTTCTATAGCCTGCCAGCCAAGCAGGAGGTCTTCACCGATAATTCCGCCGCCTATCTGGCGAACAAATTGCGACGGCTGCAGGTCAAGATCACTGACGGCTTGGATGAAAAAGTCCGCTTTGCCGCCGAAGCCGGCGCGCTAGTCGGCCTTCTTGGCCCGTCCATTGCCAAATTGGAGCTAATCAAGGCCTTAGCCGGGCAAAACGCCAGCGCCAAGGGGGAGATTCGCTGCCAGGGAGTTGACTGCCTGCAAGATCCAAGCAAGGCAACAGACCAGCTGGCTTTCATCAGCAGCTATTCCTTGGACGAAAGTGAAGCAAACATGCCGCTCGGCTACTATTTAAGCGAGACGGCCAAGCAGGTTCTGCCTGAGGCCGACAGGCGCCAGCAGGCCGAGCAGACCGAGCAGATCTTGCGGCTGCTCGACTTGGAGTCAAGCAAGGAAAAAAGGCTGAACGCCTGCAGCGAAAGTGAAAAGCGGCTGGCGCTCTTGGGCAAGGACCTGCTCAAGGGCAAGCTGGTTCTCATCTTGGATGAGCCAGACGCCGGCTTGAGTCCGCGGGACCGGAACTTCATGTTCACAGCCCTGCGAAAGCTGGCCCACAACGGAAATAAGACGGTCGTGGCTTCAATCAGCCAAATTCAGGATATTGACTGCTTTGACAAGGTCGTGGTGCTTAAGGAAAAGGCCTACGACGAGTGGGCCGCGGTCGGGACACCGGAGATCATCGCTGACCGGGCTGGAATCAGAACCAGCAGCTTTGACCACCTGCTTAGCTTTTGAGCGCTAAATTTTGAATAAGTACACCCAAAGAAGCTGGCACTGCCAGCTTCTTTTTCTTGGGAATCTTAGGAGAACTGTTGTAAAAAACGCAAGCACGAAAAAAGCGTTGGGCGACTGCTCTATCGAGCAATCATCCAACGCGATCATGCTTGTCAAACTAATTCAGCTTGCTGCCGCAGTATGGGCAAAAGGCATCCTCATCATTAACCTGCTTGCCGCAGCTAGGACAGCTGCGATCCTGTTTAGGCGAGATTTTTGCCTCGGCATCCACGATCTTGGTGCCGCAATTCGTGCAGAACAGGTCACCCGCTTCAAGCGCCTCCCCGCAGTTCGGGCAGACCGTTGGCGCGGCTGCAGCTGACGGCGCGAATGGAAGTGGCGTAGATTCAACTGGTGCTGCCGGATTTTGATTTTCTATGGAAATCGGCTCAGAATCTTCGGCGTAAAACGGAGAGTGTTCTTCATCGGCTGCCGCTGGCTTATCGAAGTCCTCAACAGCCGCGACCGTCTCAAAGGCCGACGTTGGCACTGGGGATGCTTCCGGTTCATCCGGCTGGGACAAATCTGGTTTCGGAACTGCTTCAGGCGTTGCAGCATCTGCCTCCGCGGCTGCTGGAGCTTCAGATTCCGCGACCAGCGCTGGAGATGACGACTCGCTCGTTGACTCGCTTGGAGCTGTTGACGCGGCTGCTGGAGCGGATTCCGGCAGCTTTTGGCCACAATTCATGCAGAACAGGTCGCCGGCTTTGATTGGTGCACCGCACGCCGGGCAAACCGGGGCTTCTGGAGCTTCAGATTCCGCGACCGGTGCTGGAGATGACGACTCACTCGTTGACTCGCTTGTAGCTGTTGACGCGGCCGGTGCTAGAGCGGATTCCGGCAGCTTTTGGCCACAGTTCATGCAGAACAAATCGCCGGCTTTGATTGGAGCGCCGCACGCTGGACAAACTGGGGCTTCTGCTTCTGCTGCTTCAGATTCAGCGACCGGCGCTGGGGATGACGATTCACTCGTTGACTCACTTGGAGCTGTTGACGCGGCCGGTGCTAGAGCGGATTCCGGCAGCTTTTGGCCACAGTTC
>NZ_JAOQBX010000002.1:123192-125923 GCF_044902225.1 Lactobacillus sp. 23-2
ATGCAGAACAAATCGCCGGCTTTGATTGGAGCACCGCACGCCGGGCAAACCGGGGCTTCTGGGGCTTCTGCTTCTGCTGCTTCAGATTCAGCGACCGGCGCTGGGAATGACGACTCACTCGTTGACTCACTCGACACTGCTTTCGCGAAAGTGGCTTCAGGAGTTGCGGCAGCGGCCTCCGCGGCTGCTGGCGCTTCAGATTCAGCAACCGGCGCTGGGGATGACGATTCGCTCGTTGACTCACTTGGAACTGTTGACGCGGCGGCTTCTTCAACCGGATCCGGAATCAATGACATGTCAAAGCCACATGTCGTGCAAAAGTTGTCGCCTCTTGCCGCGATCGTCTGGCAGTTCGGGCATTCCTTTCCGATGTGGTCAACCGGAACTTCCTCCAAATTCGTCCCGCAATCAATGCAGAAGCTCAATTTTTCAGACATCAAAGCATGGCAGTTGGGACACTCTTTGGCATTTGCCAGACCCTCCCGGAAGCAGTAGCCGCAATTCAAACAAACCACGCTGGTTCCGGTCACTTGTTCCTGGCACTTCGGACATTCTTTCATATGCACCCTCCTGTTTTTTTACATTAGCGTTTACGTACTTTCATTTTAACTTTTTTTGCATTATTTGAATTATCCAAAATGAAAAATTTGTTACAAATTATTCTTCACTCAAACGCTGATGAATTGGGCACCGCTGCTTGACTTAGAGCAGAAGCCTTGTCATCAATTCCATCTTTTTTCGATTTTTTCAAGATGAAATGCGCTAAAATTATATTATATTTGTACGTGTTTTTCGACTATTTTCTTAATCAAAAGCAAAAAAGAGGAAAGAAGAATGAATGAAAAAAGCAGAGGCTTCTTTGAGACCATCAAAGAAGCCTTGACCGGCAGCAGCTCCTGCAATGCGGCCGCACTAAGCGACGTGGGCTGCGTGCGCGACAACAATGAAGACAACTTCCTGCTTCGTGGCTCAATCAACGACAGTTCCAGCAGCCATGCTCACGCCAATGCTAACTTAAGCCCTGACGAATGGCACTGCCTGGGCCTGTTCGATGGGATGGGCGGGATCGCCGGCGGGGAAATCGCCTCTAAGGAAACGGCCCAGGTCTTCCGAGCCAGCGCTGACCAGTTTCCCGGCAAAACTCCTTCAGAAATCCAAGAGCTCACGCGGCAGGCTTTCTCCAAGGCCAATGAGCAGATCAGCGCTGCCCGGCGCGAGAACAAGGTCGGCGGAACCACGGCCACGATCGCACTCTTGCGCGACAAGACGCTCAAGCTCTTTCACGTTGGCGACAGCCGGGCCTACCTGATTACCCGCCACAGCATCCAGCAATTGTCTGAAGACCAGACTTTAGCCCAGATGGAAGCCAAAATGAACGTCAAGAACATCCCCGAAGAAGACAAGCACAAACTGACCTGCTTTGTCGGGATGGACAGCCGCTACAAGATGACCATTTTTGAAACCGACCTGCTGCAGGTCAAGAGCGGCAACTACCTGCTCTTATGCAGCGATGGCCTAAGCGACCTGTGCACCAACAAGGAAATCTTCAAAATCGTCCACGCCGCCGCCACGCCCGCGGCTGGCGCCCAGGCTTTAGTAAAGCAAGCCAAGCAGAATGGCGGCTATGACAACGTGACGGTGGTCCTCCACCAATTTCACTAAACAGGAAAGGATTGACCATGAAAAAAGAAACCGGCAGATACACTGACCAAGTCCTAAAAGACAAATGGGTGGTTGGCCCCCTGATTGGCGAAGGCTCCAACGGGAAAACCGAAGTCTATGAGATCAGTCACCATGAGCCCGGCCTAGATGAACAGCGTGCCCTCAAGATCACGGAGGTCGCGCGCGGGTTCAATAACGGCAAGAGCGAAGACGACCTGCGCCGTGACGCCAACCGCGAATTGGATTTGATGAACAAGCTCGAAAGCATCCATACCATGTCCTACCTGGACCACTGGTACGACCATGACAAGGATGACCCGCGCCGCTTGGACCTGTTCGTTGTCATGAAAGAGCTCGATACCCTGACCAATTACCGCGGAAAGAAGTTCAGCGAAAAGGAAATCGCCAAGATCGGAATCGATATCTGCGATGCCCTCGAAGAATGTGAGCGCAAAAACGTGGTTCACCGGGACATCAAGCCAGCCAACATCTACATCAGCGGCGAAGGCAAGCACAAGCTCCAGTATATTCTGGGAGACTTCGGGATTTCCCGGATCATCGCCAACAATTCCAGCAGCTATGAAACTTCCAGTTTCCTGACCCCTGGCTTCGCGGCTCCTGAACAATATGATCCTTACCCTAACCTGGACAAGGAAGTCGACATCTACAGCCTGGGACTGACTCTCTACTACCTGGCCAATGGCTGGAAGAGTCCCTTCATGGAGCAGCCTGGTCCCCTTGACCAAGCCGCTGATCAAAAGCGGATCCAAACCGACCAGCTGCCAGAAATTCCCGGCATCAGCCAGGCCTTGAACGCTATCCTGCTCAAAGCTACCCGCCGCAAGAAAGAAGAACGCTACCAAAGTGCCAGAGATATGGAGCAGGCGCTGAAAGACGTTTTTAACACTAACCCGAGCTATGAAACGATTCCAGCCAAGTCGGGCTATGAAACGGCCGCGGCCAATCCAAGCCCCTTTGCGACCGCGCCAGCTGGCGCGGTCAGCAGCTATGAAACCCAAGCAGCAAACGGTGGCAAGAGACAGACGGCTGGCAGCTATGAAACCCAAGC